>JANNTF010001053.1:0-3102 GCA_031403455.1 Alphaproteobacteria bacterium
CGGTGCAGACTTCGGATGAGGGTGGCGTGAGCGTCAAGATCTGGGAGGCCGGGGCGAAGTACTTCAACTTCATCGGCTATGGGATGGGCATCAGCGCCGTGACCATGAACCTCGATGCCTACAATAAGCTGCCTAACGATCTGAAACAGATCGTTCGCGCGGTCGCCGCGGAGACCGAGAAGGAATATTGGACGCTGGTCCGCTCTCGCGTCGATGCCAACCGCAAGATCATGGCCGAGGCAGGCGCCGTCTTCGTCGATGATGTGCCAAAGACCGTGATTGATCACCTCATGAAGGCCGGTGCGCCGCTGCTTGAGGAGTGGAAGAAGCAGATGGGACCAGATGCCGACAAAATCCTGGCGGAGTTCAATCGCAAGAACGCCTCGTAAGCCTTCTGCTCCAGCAAGTCGGATGTCATGGGAAGCGATGGCGCTGGGCCACCGCTTCCCGTTGCTCGCATCTATTCTACGCTGCAGCGCCCGATCGCGCGGACGGCGTGGCGGCTTTGCCTGACAACTCCTCTCTGCGCTCCGCCTAGTCACGCAATCGAAGAGGATATGCGCTCGTGCCTGATAGCAACGCCCGCAGCGGAGACTCGCGCCGTTTCCGAGCCGGAATCGATGTAGGCGGCACATTCACCGATGTGGTGCTGGTTGAGGAAAGCACCGGCGCGATCTTGGTCGCAAAGGTAGCGACAGTGCCCACCGATCCTTCGGAAGGCTGCATCGATGCGATTGACAAAGCGATCAGAGCCTACGGATTGGCGCCGGGTCAGTTCACCTTCACGGTGCATGGAACGACGATCGCGACCAATACGATCATCGAGGGCAAGCAGGCGAAAGCCGGGCTCATCACCTCCGAAGGGTTTCGCGACGTTCTGGAGATCGCCTACCAGACCCGCCCCAACCTCTATGACGTTTTCTATGACAAGCCGAAGCCGCTGATCCCGCGGTACCTGTGTCAGGGCGTACCGGAGCGGATCGACGGCGATGGGGTGGTGCTCGTGCCGCTCGACGAGGCGGCGGTGCGCGCCGTCGCGCACAGGCTTGCGCGCGAGGGCGTGGAAGCGATCGCCGTTGCGCTATTGCACTCCTACAAAGATCCGACACATGAACGCCGTTGCGGGGAAATTCTGGCGCAAGAGCTGCCTGACATGCCGATCGTGCTGTCCTCCGATATCAGCCCGGAGTACCGGGAATACCCGCGAACCTCGACGGCGGTGGTCAATGCGGTGCTGCTGCCGCGCGTCGGCCCGTATGTCGCTCGGCTCGAGCAGCGGCTCATCGAGCGTCGCATCCTCACCGGCCTGCACCTCATGAGCTCGTCGGGTGGGATCATCGCGGCCAATGTCGCCAAGCAATATCCCGTTCACCTCGTTGAATCGGGCCCTGCGGCGGGCGTCATCGGCGCATCGTTCATCGCCCAGCTCTCGGGCTACCGGAACCTTCTCGCGCTCGATATCGGCGGCACGACGGCGAAGGCTGCGCTGGTGAATGACGGACAGCCGCAGATCGCCGATCAGTTCGAAGTCGGCTCGTCCGCCGTGGCGACCGTCACGGCGCATCGCGGACAGGGGTACCCGGTGCTCACGCCCGTCATCAGCCTGGTGGAGATCGGCGCCGGCGGCGGCTCGATTGCGCATGTCGATCCCGGCGGCGTGCTCACTGTCGGGCCGCAGAGCGCGGGTGCCGTGCCCGGCCCGGCATGCTATGGGCGCGGCGGCACGAAGCCCACGCTCACGGACGCCAATCTCGTGCTCGGACGAATCAATCCCGAGTATTTTCTCGGCGGCGAGACCAAGCTCGACGTCGCCCTTGCGCGGCAGGCGGTGCTCGAGTACGCGGCGAAACCCTCCAAGCTCGACATCGTCGAGGCCGCGCGTGCGATCATCGATATCGCCAACGCGAAGATGACAGGCGCTCTCTATTTCATCTCGGTGGAGCAGGGGATCGACCCCCGCGACTATGTCCTGGTCCCGTCCGGCGGTGCCGGGCCGATGCAAGCCGTGGCAATTGCGCAGGCTCTTGGCGTGCGGACTGTGCTCATCCCGCCGGCACCCGGGCTTAATTCTGCAGTCGGATTGCTCGCCACGGACCTCAAACACGAGCTGGTCCGGACGTACATGAAGAAAGCGTCCGACGCCGATCCGGCACATCTCAACGCGACCTTCGGCGACATGGAGGCCGCGACGCGGCGGCTCCTGCGCGACGAAGGCGTGAGCGACGATCGCGTCAAGATCATTCGTGAGATCGCGATGTGCTATGTCGGCCAATCCTACCAGCTCAAGATCGATGTGCCTGATCAGGTCGACGCGGGGACATGGAAGACGATGACCGACGCGTTTCATCGCCGGCATGCGGCGGCGTATGGGTTCGCCAATGAACGCGAACCGACTCAGTTCGTGAATCTCAGATTGACCGCGATCGGAAAAGTCGACCGCCCGATCGTACGCCAGCTCGAACGCGCCAAAGATGACGTGGCGCGCGCGCGCAAGGGGCGCCGGTCCGTGTATTTCAGCGAGGCTGGAGGGATGACCACGACCGACATATACGACCGCGCATTGCTGCTCGCGGGTGATCAATTCAACGGCCCGGCGATTGTCGAGCAGATGGATAGCACGACGGTAATTCCGCCGGGGGCCGCCGTGGAGGTCGACAAGATTGGCTGCCTCGTCGTCAAGCTTGCGACGACGTGATCAGATCGAACGAGCCAGAGGACAATTCACGCATGACGAACACAGATGCCATGAGTGGCGCCGTGACGCAGACGACGATGGATCCGGTCACCTTCGAGGTGCTGCGAAACGCCCTCATCAACCTCACCGAGGAGATGGCGGTCACGATCCGGCGTGCGGCCTTCTCGACCAACATCAAGACCCGTGCCGATTTCTCCTGCGCCTTGTTCGACGCGCAACTCCGCTGCGTCGCCCAGTCCTTCGCGCAGCCGGCCCATCTCGTGTGCATGAGCGTCATTGCCCCCAATGCCATCCGTGAATTCGGGCCCGAGCGCATGCAGCCGGGAGATGCGATCGTCGTCAACGATCCGCATCGCGGTGCGAGCCACCTCAACGACATCACGGTGATCTCACCAGTCGATTTCGGC
>JANNTF010001054.1:0-18585 GCA_031403455.1 Alphaproteobacteria bacterium
AAGCGCTTCACCGGCCAGCCCGAGCACGTGATCAACTACTTCTTCTTCGTGGCCGAGGAGCTGCGCGAGATCATGGCGCGGCTCGGGTTTCGCACGCTCAAGGAAATGACCGGCCGCGTCGACCGGCTCGACATGCGCCGCGCGGTCGATCATTGGAAGGCCGGCGGCGTCGATCTGTCGAAGCTGCTCTACCAGATGCCGGCGCGGCCCGGCGTCGCGATCTCGAACAGCGAGCGACAGGAGCATGGACTCGAGAAGGCGCTCGACCAGGATCTGATCGCCATCGCCGCATCGGCGCTCGACAAGGCCGAGCCGGTGCTGATCGAGCGGACGGTCCGCAACGTCAACCGCACCGTCGGCGCGATGCTCTCGGGCGAGGTGGCCCGACGCTACGGACATGAGGGCCTGCCCGAGGACACGATTTCCGTGCGTCTCACCGGTACCGCGGGTCAGAGCTTCGGCGCCTTCCTCGCGCGCGGCATCTCGCTCGAACTTGCGGGCGATGCGAACGACTATGTCGGCAAGGGCCTGTCGGGCGGTCGCATCGTCGTGCGCCAGCCGGCGGGCTCGCTGCGCAATCCGGGCGCCAACATCATCGTCGGGAATACGGTGCTCTACGGCGCCACGGCGGGCGAGGCGTATTTCGAGGGCGTCGCGGGCGAGCGCTTCGCCGTGCGCAACTCGGGCGCGGTCTGCGTCGTCGAGGGCGTCGGCGATCATGGCTGCGAGTACATGACCGGCGGCGTGGTCGTGGTGCTCGGCGATACCGGGCGCAATTTCGCCGCCGGCATGTCCGGCGGTATCGCCTATGTCTACGATCCCAACGCGCGGTTCCGCGCGCTGTGCAATCTGGCGATGGTCGAACTGGAAGCCGTGCCGCCGGCGGATCCGGCTTCGGCCGAGATTGCGGGGCGACCGCTGCAGCGCTCGGTCAGCGTCGACGAGTCCGGGATGGGAGATCCGCTGCGTTTCGACGCGGAGCGCCTGCGCATCCTGATCGAGCGCCATGCGCTCCACACCGACAGCGCGCTGGCGCTGGCGCTGCTCGAGGATTGGGAGAGCGCCCGCGCGCTGTTCGTGAAGATCATGCCAAGGGACTACCGACGCGCCTTGCAGGAGCTCCGTGCCAGTGCTTCCGCCGCGGCCGTCGCCGCCGAATAATCTTCGATCCGGGAATTTGGAGTCAGGGCCATGGGCATCCCCACGGGCTTTCTAGAGATCGCGCGCCAGGACCGTCCCTACGAGAAGGTGGAGACGCGTCTGAGGACCTGGAGGGAATTCACGCTGCCGCTGCCGCCCGCGGAGGTCGCCAAGCAGGGCGCGCGCTGCATGGATTGCGGCATTCCGTTCTGTCACAACGGTTGTCCGGTCAATAATCTGATTCCGGATTGGAACGATCTCGTGCGCCGCGACCGGTGGCGTCCCGCGCTCGAGATGCTGCATCAGACCAATAATTTTCCCGAATTCACCGGCCGCATCTGCCCCGCGCCGTGCGAGGCGTCGTGCACGTTGAACATCGACGACAATGCGGTCGCCATCAAATCGATCGAATGCGCGATCGTCGACCGGGGCTGGGAAGAAGGCTGGATCGTGCCGGAGCTGCCGAGCGCGAGATCGGGCAAGCGCGTGGCGGTGGTCGGCTCCGGCCCCGCGGGCATGGCGTGCGCCCAGCAACTCGCGCGTGCGGGTCACGCCGTCACGCTGTTCGAGAAGGCGGATCGCGTCGGGGGCCTGCTGCGCTACGGCATTCCGGATTTCAAGATGGAGAAGCGCCTGATCGATCGCCGTGTGCGGCAGATGGAGGGCGAGGGGGTCGAGTTCCGCACCGGTGTGGAAGTCGGCACGATGATCTCGGTGAAATCCCTGCTCGAAGGCTACGACGCCGTCGCGCTGACGGGCGGCGCGGAATGGCCGCGCGATCTCGAGGTGCCGGGCCGCGACCTCGCCGGCATCCATTTCGCGATGGAGTTCCTGACGCAGCAGAACAAGCGCGTGGCGGGTGACGATGAAGGCCGTGCGGCGCCGAAGGGCACGCTGAGCGCCAAGGGCAAGCATGTCATCGTGATCGGCGGCGGCGATACCGGCTCGGATTGTGTCGGCACCTCGAACCGCCAGGGCGCCGCGTCGGTGACGCAGCTCGAAGTCATGCCCAAGCCGCCCGACAGGGAGAACAAGGCGCTGACCTGGCCCGACTGGCCGCTGAAGCTGCGCACCTCGTCGTCCCACGAGGAGGGATGCGAGCGCGACTTCGCGGTCCTGACCAAGCGCGCGGTCGGCACGAAGGGCAAGCTCGAGGCGCTGGAATGCGCGCGCATCGAATGGGTCAACGGCGCCGATGGCAGACCGACGATGCAGGAGGCGCCCGGCAGCGCCTTCCAGCTGAAGGCCGATCTCGTGCTCCTGGCGATGGGGTTCCTCGGGCCGCGGCGCGGCGGCATGATCGAGCATGCCGGCGTGAGCCTCGATGCGCGCGGCAACGTCAAGGCCAACGTGCTCGACTACAAGACATCCCTGGACCGGTTATTCGCTGCCGGCGACATGCGCCGCGGGCAGTCGCTGGTCGTCTGGGCGATCCGCGAAGGCCGGCAATGCGCCCGGGCGATCGATGAATCGCTGATGGGAACGAGCTTGCTGCCGCGCTGAGCTGGGAGTCGCGGCGCGCGTGAAACGAGCACAGGACGGGAGAGTCGAATGACGCCTCGCTTCGATGTCGTGGTCGTCGGCGCCGGGAATGCGGCATTCTGCGCAGCGCTCGCCGCGCGCGAAGGCGGCGCCAGCGTGCTGATGCTCGAGCGCGCGCCGCAGGAGGAGAATGGCGGCAATTCGCGGTTCACCGCCGGCGCGATCCGTTTCGCCTATGACGGCGTCGATGCCCTGCGCAAAGTGATGCCGGACCTGACGGAAGACGAGATCCGCATCACCGATTTCGGCGCCTACACGACCGACCAGTTTTTCGACGACATGTTCCGCGTCACGCGCTACCGCACCGATCCGGCGCTGTGCGAACTGCTGGTGACGCGTTCCTACGAGACCATGCTCTGGCTGCGTGCGAAGGGCGTGCGCTTCGCGCCGATCTATGGGCGCCAGGCGTTCAAGGTGGATGGCAGGTTCAAGTTCTGGGGCGGTCTCACCGTCGAGGCCTGGGGTGGCGGGCCCGGACTGATCGATCAGCAAACGACGATCGCGACCCGGCAGGGCATCGAGATTCGCTACGGCGCGCGCGCGCTCAACCTGCTCTTCGACGGGCATCGCGTCACCGGGCTCCGGATCAAGCACGGCGGCGCGCTGCACGACATCTCCGCCGGCGCGGTCGTGCTCGCGTGCGGCGGCTTCGAATCGAACACCGAATGGCGCACGCGTTACCTCGGGCCGGGATGGGAACTCGCCAAGGTCCGCGGCACACGCTTCAACACGGGCGATGGCTTGCGCATGGCGTTGGACATCGGCGCCTCGCCGGCCGGCAATTGGTCGGGCTGCCATGCCGTGGGGTGGGACTACAATGCGCCGGAGTTCGGCGATCTCAGCGTCGGCGATAATTTCCAGAAGCACTCCTATCCCTTCGGCATCATGGTCAACGCGCGCGGCCGGCGTTTCGTCGACGAGGGTGCGGATTTCCGCAACTACACCTACGCGAAATACGGGCGAGTCATCCTGGAACAGCCGGACCAGTTCGCTTGGCAGATCTTCGACCGCAAGGTCACGCATCTGCTGCGCGACGAGTACCGGATCAAGCGCGTGACCAAAATCGCCGCCGACACGCTCGACGGACTCCTCGACAAGCTCGAGGGCGTCGATCGCGACGCGGCGCGCGACGAGCTGAAGCTGTACAACGCGTCGGTTGCCACCGACGTGCCGTTCAATCCGAATGTGAAGGACGGTCGGCGGACACATGGCCTGACGATCCCCAAATCGAACTGGGCGAACGTCATCGATACGCCGCCCTTCGAGGCCTATCAGGTCGGCTGCGGAATCACCTTCACCTTCGGCGGTCTGCGCGTCGACCCGCACAGCGCGCAAGTGCTCGACACCGATCTCGCGCCGATGCCGGGCTTGTTCGCCGCGGGCGAGATGGTCGGCGGGCTGTTCTACTTCAACTATCCCGGTGGCACGGGACTGATCTCCGGCGCCGTCGTCGGGCGCCTCGCCGGCGCATCGGCCGGGCGGTCGGTCACTCCATGATTTCGATCCGGGCCGCCAGGATCTTGTCGATACGCCGGCCGTCGAGATCGACGATCTCGAAGCGCCAATCGCGCCAGGTGAAGACCGCGCCGGCTTCCGGGATGCGGCCGAGCTGGCGCAGGGCGAAACCGGCCAGCGTGCTGTAATCCTCTTCCTGCCGCAGCCCCGATACGCCCAGCTTGCGCTCGACGTCGTCGATCGCCATCGCGCCGTCGAGGAGCCAGGACCCGTCCTTGCGCTTGACCGCATCGGGCACCTCGTCGCCGGCGCGCTCAGGCAGATCGCCGGCGATCGCAATCAGGATATCCGTCGGCGTCACGACGCCCTGGAACGAGCCGTGCTCATCGACGATCACCGCCATGTGCACGTTCGACGATCTGAAGCGGTCCAGCAGCTTCAGCACGGGCAGCCTTTCGTCGATATAGAGCGGCGCGCGCACCGCGCTCTCCAGATCGATCGTGCCGGTCCGCCGCTGCTGATCGAGCAGATCCTTGGCCTGTACGACCCCGATGATGTTGTCGACGCTGCCGCGGCCGACGGGGTAGCGCGAATGTCCGGTCTCGACGATCTGGCGATGAAGCGCGTCGACCTGTCCCTGCGCGTCGAGCCAGTCGACGTCGGGCCGGGGGATCATGATCGAGCGTACGGGACGATCGGCGAGCCGTAGCACGCCCTCGATCATCTCCTTCTCCGCCTGTTCGAAGATCCCGGCGTCGGTACCTTCGGCGATCATCGACTTCACCTCTTCCTCGGTGACCGTGCTGTCGGGCTTCGCTTTCACGCGCAGCACGCGCAGCACGGTCTCGGTCGAGAGCCGCAAGAACCACACGATCGGCGCGCCGAACTTCGCGACCAGCGCCATCGGACCGGCCACCGATGCGGCGATGCCTTCGGCATTGTTCAGCGCCAGACGCTTCGGGACCAGTTCACCCGCGATCAGCGACAGATAGGCGATCGTGATGACGACCAGCACGAACGCGACGGTATCGGCCGATGTGCCGAGGAACGGCAGCTTGCGCAGGATGTCGGCCAGGGGGCTGGCGAGAGTCGCGCCGCTATAGGCGCCAGCGAAGATGCCGACCAGGGTGATGCCGACCTGCACGGTCGAGAGGAATCCCGTCGGATCGTCGGTCAGCCGCATGGCGATGCGTGCGCCGCGATTGCCATTCTGCGCGAGCTGCTGCAGCCGGCCGCGCCGCGACGAGACGAGGGCAAGTTCGGACATCGCGAAGAACCCGTTGAGCAGGATCAGGAAGCCGACGATCGCGAGTTCGAGGATGGGCATGGGCGGAGGCCTGGGTACGTTGCGACAAGTCAGAACCGGACACTCTATCAGGCTCCGCCGACCTGTGCCGAAGCGCTGCGCGGGATTGATCTCCGCGCGCCGGGCATGCAGTTTGACACTCGAGCTCTCGAGGGGAAGTTCCGCATGTCGCGCCGCATCGTTCTGAGAGCCGCCTGGGTGATCGCGTGCCGTGACGGGCGTCACGTCGCGCTCCCCGATCATGCCGTGGTCGTCGAGGGCGATCGCATCGTCGACGTCACCGCGGCGCCGCCGCGCGACGCGACGCAGCTCGACATGCCGGGCGGCGTCGTGCTGCCGGGGATGGTGAACCTGCACAACCACACGCTCAACGCGCCGGTGTTTCGCAGCATCGTCGATGATCTGCCGCGCGGCGGCGTGGGGCCGAGCAAGGTCTATTCGATGCTGATGCCGATCGGCGCTCTCGCCGTCACGGCGCTCTCGCCCGCGGAACTCGGCGATCTCGTGGCGCTGGGTCTGCTCGAGGTCGCGCGCAGCGGCGCCACGACACTGGTCGATCAATTCCGGCCGCGCCAGGCGATGATCCTCGACCTCGCGCGCGAGATGGGCCTGCGCTTCTACGGGGCGCCGTATCTGTTCTCGCCGGCCGATGCCAAGACCGATGCGCAAGTCGCGCGCGCGGCGCGCGGCAGCTTCGAAGGCGCATCGGGCCTTGCAAGTTTTCGTGAACTCCACGCGCGTCATGATGGCAGCGCGGCCGGGCGGCTGCGCGTGATCCTCGGTCCGCACGCGGCCGATAGCTGCGATCCCGATCTGTTGCAGGAAGTCGATCGCCTGTCGCGCGAGCTCGACACCCTGACGATGATCCATGCCGCGCAGAGCCAGGGCGAGGTCGATCGCGTGCGCGACCGCCATGGTGTGGATGTCGCCACCTATCTCGCGCGCAGCGGCTTGTTGCGGCCGCGGGTGGTGCTCGCCCATGGCGTGTTCTTCAGCGACGACGAGCTGGCGCGCGTCGCCGCCAGCGGCGCCGGCCTCGCCAATTGCGCGAATGTCTTCATCCGCGGCGGCACGGCCGCGCCGTTCGAGCGTTTCGCGACTGCCGGCATCCGCGTCGGTATCGGCACCGATGCCGAGCGGATGGATATGTTCGCGCAGATGCAGGTTACGGGCTTCGCATCGAAGCAGGCGACCGGGCGCGGTGACGCCGCGACGGCCGCGACGCTCCTGCATGCCGCGACGATCGGTGGCGCGGATATCCTCGGGCGCGGTGATCTCGGCCGCATCGAGCGGGGTGCGAAGGCGGATCTGCTGGTCGTCGACCTGATGAAGCCGCATCTGCAGCCGGTGCGCGATCCGATCCGCAGCCTGGTCTGGTATGCGAGCGCCCAGGACATCGACACCGTGATGATCGACGGCGAGATCGTGCAGCGCGCCGGCCGCTTCCTGCGGGGCGACGCGGCGAAGATCGTCGCGCGTGGCGCCGCCGCGGGCGCAAAGCTCTGGGCGCTCGCCGATGCCCAGGGCATGCTGCCCGACGCGCTGAAGCTGACAAGAGCAGGAGAGGAGCTGGCGTGACCATCAAGCGGCTACGAGTGAGCGATCGTGCGGCGGCGCTCGCGACGGACACCCTGCCGGCGCCGGTGGCGCAGCTCGTGCGCGCGGGCGATCGCCTGTTCATCGCGGGTCAGACCGGCATCGATCTCGCCGGGCAGCTGCAGGGTCCCGGCGACGCCGCGCGCCAGGCGACGCAGGCGATGGACAACATCAAGACCGTGATCGAGGAGGCCGGCGGCATGCTCGCCGACATCACGAAGATCACGACGACCATCACCGATCGCGGCCATCGTGCAGCGGTCTATGGCGCCGTCGGACGCGCGCTCAAGGGCGTCTTTCCCTGCGGCACCGGGCTGGTGTTGCGCGGCCTCGGCCGTCCCGACCTGCTGGTGCAGATCGATGCCGAGGCGGTGATCGCGCATACGCGAAATCCGGGTGAGCCGACGCATGAGCGCATTCGCCGCTTCGGCCTGCCGCAATGGTTCGGGCAGCAGATCGACTGGCAGGGCTGCATGATCGTGCGCACGCCCGATGAAGTCTTCGTGCGCGGTCAGACCGGCTCGGCGCTCGATGGCAGCCGCATGGCGGGCGCGGGCCGCTCGGCGGCGGCGGCGGGGCAGCAGGCCGAGGCGGCGCTGGCGAATCTGAAGCTCCTGCTCGCCGAGGCCGGTTGCAGCGTCGAGGACATCTGCAAGATCACGGTCTGCGTCGCGGATCGCAGCTTCCGCGCCGCCGTCTATCCGGTGATCGGACAGCATCTGCGCGGCGTGCATCCCGTCTCGACGGGTCTGGTGATCGGCGGCTTCGCGCGGCCGGAGATCCTGTTCGAGCTCGATGTCTGCGTGGTGCCGGGACATGGCGCGGCGCATCAGCGGGTGCGCAAATATCATTCGCGCGTCGCCAGATACGGCTTCGCCGGCCAGAGCCTGGACTGCGACTTCTGCATGGCCGTGCGCGCGGGGCGCCATGTCTTCCTGCGCGGCCAGACCGGCATGGATCTCGAGGAGGTTCTGCGCGGCGACGGCGATGCCGGGGTGCAGGCCGATCAGGCGATGAAGAACGTGCGCGTGCTACTGGGCGAGGCGGGCGCCACCCTGGCGGATGTCACCCGTGCCGTGCTCTACGTCACCGATCGCGCGTTTCAGGGTCCGGCCCTGAGCGCGGTGCTGCGCCATTTCGGCGATGCCGCGCCGGCCATGAGCGTCATGATCGTCGATGGGCTCGCGAGCCCGGAGCTGCTGATGGAGATCGACGTGTACGCCATGCTGCCCGAAGGCGACCTGCACGAAGGAGACCGGGAATGACGTTCTCGATGGTGGGTCGCTGCGCGCGCACGGGCATGTTCGGCGCCGTCGTCACGACCTCCAGCATCGCCGTCGGCAGCCGCTGCGCCTACGCGCGGGCGAAGACCGGCGCCGTGCTCACGCAGCATCGCACCGATCCGGCGCTCGGGCCGCGCGGTCTCGATCTGCTGATTCAGGGAAAATCGGCGCGCGAGACGATCGACGGGATGGTCGCGAGCACGCCGCATCACGGCTGGCGGCAGCTCGCGGCGATCGATGCGCATGGCCGCACCGCGCATTTCTCCGGCCGTCACATCCAATCCATTCATGCCGGGGTCGAGGGCAAGGATTGCGTGGCGATCGCCAACATCGTCCAGAGCCTCGACGTGCCCGCGGATATGGTGCGTGTGTTCGAGGCCGATCCGGCGCTGCCGCTGGCGACACGCCTGGTGCGTGCGCTGGCGGCAGGCGATGCGGCCGGCGGCGAGTTCAAGCCGCTGGTCTCCGCGGCGCTGCTGGTCGCGCATGAGCAGAGCTTCGCTTTCGTCGATCTGCGGATCGACGACCATGCCGATCCGATCGCCGAACTCGCGCGGCTGTGGCGCAACTATGAGCCGCTCGCCGAGGAATACGTCGTCCGCGCCACGGATCCGGACCGCGGACAAGGCAAGGCCTGACACCAACCAACCACAGAGGGGGTCACCATGAAGACGAAGACCATTGCGGCGCTTGCCTTGACGGTCGGTCTCGCATTCGCCGCGCCGGCTCTCTCACAGGGCAATCTGCGCGTCGCCATCGGGACCACGCTGACCAATCTCGATCCCGCGAAGACCACGATCGGTGACGAGTACATCTATGTGCATCTCGTCTTCAACGGCCTCACGCGGATCGACACCGATCTCTCGGTGAAGCCTGATCTGGCGACGAGCTGGGACGTCTCGGCGGATCTCAAGACCTGGACGTTCAAGCTGCGCGATGGCGTCAAGTTCCATCACGGCCGCGAGCTCGACGCCCAGGACGTGGTGGCGACGGTCGGGCGCATCCTCAATCCCAGCCTGGGTTCGCGCGGGCGCGGCAATCTCGAGATGATCGAAAAAGTCGAGGCCGTCGATCCGCGCACCGTGCGCTTCACGCTCATGATTCCCTATGCCGGCTTCCACGAGATCTTCGGCGAACGCCAGCTGCGCATCGTGCCGCGCGACCGGCTCGACACGCTGCCCACGCAGCCGATCGGCACCGGGCCGTTCATGATGAAATCCTTCGCGCCGGGTGACCGCATGGAGCTCGTCAAGAACCCGAATTATTTCGAGCCCGGTCAGCCGAAACTCGACGCGGTCACCTTGCGCATCATTCCGGAATCGGCCGCGCGCATCGCGTCGCTCGAATCCGGCGCCGTCGATCTGGTCTGGAACCTGGCCTATGAATCGATCGACAAGCTCAAGAAGAACGCCGATCTCGTGGTGTCCTCGGTGCCGACCTCGACCTGGGACGGCGTGATCATGAACAACGCCACCAAGCCCTTCCACGATGTGCGCGTGCGCCAGGCGCTCGCGGCCACGATCGACAAGGAAGCGCTGGCGGAGATCGTGCTGTTCGGCCAGGGCGCGCCGACGCACAGCCCGATCCCACCCAATCATCGCTACTACGCCGGCAATCTGCCGGTCGCGAAGCCGGATCTGGCGAAGGCCAAGCGGCTGCTCGCCGCGGCCGGCTATCCCAACGGCTTCGACGTGACGCTGCAGGTGCCGCAGGAGCGCGAGGCGCGCGTGCGCCTGGGCGTCGCCGTGCGCGACATGGCGCGCGGCGCCGGCATCCGCATCAACGTCGAGCGCGTGCCCTTCGCCTCCTACACCGCGAATGTCTCGGGCAAGGCGCCGCTCTATGTCGACGGGTACTTCGCGCGGCCGACGATCGACACCGCGCTCTATCCCTTCTACGTCTCCAAGGGTTCGTGGAACACCCAGCTCTGGAACTACAAGAACGCGCGAGTCGACGAGCTGTTGAACATCGCGCGCCAGACGCAGGACGACGAGAAGCGCAAGGCGATCTTCCAGGAATTCCAGAAGATCGTCGACGACACCGTGCCGGGAATCATCGCCTACTCGGCGCTGCACGTGAACGCGCATCGCAAGAATGTCGAGGGCTTCAAATCCTCGCCGATGCAATGGCTCGAACTGGCGCCCGTCTCGATCAAGTAATCGTGGGCAAGCGGCCGGCATGATGCGGCTGACATGACGGGGTACATCCTGCGGCGATTGCTCTTCGCCGGCTTCGTCATCGTCGCCGTTTCGATCCTGGTCTTCGGCATCACCGCGCTGCTGCCGGCCAATGTCGCCTATCTGATCCTCGGCCAGTTCGCGCCGCCGGACCAGGTTCGCGCGCTCGAGATCAAACTGGGTCTCCTCGATCCCATCCGCGTGCAGTATTGGCGCTGGGCGTCGTCGGCCCTGACCGGCGATTTCGGCAGCTCGATGCTGATGGAACGGCCGGTGGCGCCGTTGATCTGGGAGGCGCTGCTGCGCTCGGCGACGCTGACCCTGGTCTCCTTCCTGTGCATCGCATTCATCGGTATCGGCCTCGGAGTCCTCGCGGCGCTCCACCATGGCAGGCCGCTCGATCATGCGATCTCGCTCACGACCTATCTCGGCATCGCCGTGCCGGAGTTCTTCTGGTCGATCGTGATCATCATGCTCTTCGCCGGCTATCTCGGCTGGCTGCCCGCGTCGGGCTACGAACCGATGAGCGCCGGGATCGGAATCTGGCTCCATCATCTGATCGCGCCGGTGCTCACCCTCGTCTTCGGTCATCTCGCGCATGTCTCGCGGCTGACGCGCTCGTCGATGCTCGAGACGCTGCAGAGCCAATACGTCACCGCGGCGCGCGCCAAGGGTCTGCCGGAGCGCGTGGTCGTGCTGCGTCACGCGTTGCGCAACGCCTTGCTGCCGACGATCACCATCCTCGCGCTCGATGTCGGGCGTCTGATGGGCGGCATCGTGGTGATCGAGACCGTCTTCGCCTATCCCGGACTCGGGCGCCTGCTCGTGTTCTCGATCCAACAGCGCGATCTGCCGACCTTGCAGGCCGCGATCATGGTCGTGGCGGCGGTCTATGCGCTCGCCAATCTGATCGCCGATCTGCTCTATGCTTGGTTCAATCCGAAGATCCGCTATGGCGGCAGCGTCGCTTGAGCGCGCGCCGCCGGCGCGAAGTGCCCGTCGCAAGCTGCCGCCGCAATTGGTGATCGGCGGGACGATCGTCACGGTCATCGTCGTGCTGGCGCTGCTCGCACCGTGGATCGCGCCGCATCCCTGGGACACGATGAATGTGCGCGCGCGGCTCAAGCCGCCCGATCTGGTCTACTGGTTCGGCACCGACGAGTTCGGCCGCGACGTGCTCAGCCGGATGCTTGTCGGCGCGCAGCTCTCGCTGTTCATGGGTCTCGCCGCGACCATCGTGAGCATGGCGCTGGGCGTGCCGATCGGACTCGCGGCGGGATATTTCCGCGGCCGCATCGACGAGGCGCTGATGCGCGGCGCCGATGTGCTGATGGCGGTGCCGCCGATCCTGCTCGGCCTGCTGATCCTTGCGCTGACGCCGCCGAGCCTGTGGAAGACGGCGCTGGCCGTCGGCTTCGTCTACATCCCGCCGATCGCGCGCATCACGCGCAGCGTGACGCTCGGGCTGGCGGGCGAGGAATTCATCCAGGCCGCACGGGCGCGTGGCGAGACCACGTCCTACATCCTGTTTCGCGAGATCCTGCCCAATGCCTGGCCGGCATTGATCGTCGAGGGCTCGCTGCGCGTGACCTACGCGATCCTGCTCGGCTCGGCGCTGAGTTTCCTCGGTGTGGGCGCGCAGCCGCCGAGCTCCGATTGGGGCCTGATGATCGCCGAGGCGCGCTCGTTCCTCGATCAGGCGCCGTGGATCGCGCTGGCGCCGGGTGTCGCGATGTGCGTGCTCGTGGTCGCAATCAATCTCCTGGGCGATGGCTTGCGCGAGCGGCTCGATCCGCGCCTCAAGCACCGCGCCGGCGAGCGGGGCTAGGCGATGGTCCTCGCCGTCCAAGGATTGACCGTGCGCTACCGCACGCCCACCGGCGTGATCACCGCGCTCGACGAGATCGGCTTCACGATTGCGCGTGGCGCCGCACTCGGTCTCGTCGGCGAATCCGGCTCGGGTAAGAGTACGGTCGCGCTCGCCGTGATGGGGCTGCTGCCCGGCGAGGCGCGCGTGACGGCGGGGCGCATCGCGCTGCAAGGGGTGGACATGCTGACGATGGAGTCAGGCGCGCGCCGGGCCTTGCGCGGACCCAAGCTCGCGATGGTGTTCCAGGATCCCTTCGCCTCGCTCAACCCGAGCCTGCGGATCGGCGAGCAGATCGGCGAAGGACTCGTCCATCATCGCGGCCTCTCACGCGCCGCCGCGCTCGATGCATCGCGCGGCCTCCTCGCCGAAGTTGGCATCTCGGATCCGGTGGCGATCGCCACCGCCTATCCCCATCAGCTCAGCGGCGGCATGCGCCAGCGCGCGCTGATCGCCAGCGCGCTGGCTTGCGAGCCCGAATTGCTCGTGCTCGACGAGCCGACCACCGCGCTCGATGTCACGATCGAGGCGCAGATCCTCGATCTGCTCGACGCGCTGCGCGCCAAGCGCGGGCTCAGCCTGCTGTTCATCAGCCATAATCTCGGCGTGGTGCGCCGGCTCTGCGACACGCTGGCCGTCATCTATGCCGGCCGGATCGTCGAGCAGGGGACGACGGCCGCGATCTTCGAAGCGCCTCGCCATCCCTATACCAAGGGATTGCTCGCCGCGATCCCGCGCATCGGCGCGCATCGCACGCGGCTCGCGGCGATCCCCGGTCGCCTGGCCGATCTTGCCGAGCCCGATCCTGGCTGCAATTTCGCGCCACGCTGCCTATTCGCGGAGCCGGCCTGCGCCGAGGCGTCGGTCATGCGGCGCGACGGGGAGCGTGACGTGCGCTGCCGGCGCGCCGAAGCGTTGCGCGAGACGGCGTGGCCGATCGCCGTGGATCTGGCGCCGATCGCGCGAACGACGCCAAGGGGCGAAGCCGCGCTGGAAGTCCGCGGGCTCACGAAGCGCTTCGCGCTGTCGCGCGGTCTTGCCGCATGGCGAATCGCGGACGGTCGGCTCGTGCATCGGCCCGTGATCATGACCGCGGTCGACGGCGTCGATCTCGATGTGGGGGCGGGCGAGGTGCTCGGGCTCGTGGGCGAGAGCGGCTGCGGCAAGACCACGCTCGGTCGCACCATCCTGCGCCTGATCGAGCCCGATGCGGGGCGCGTGCGGATCGCCGGTCGCGAGGTGACCGGCGCGTCGCCGAGCGAACTGCTCGCGACCCGGCGCATCGCGCAGATCGTGTTCCAGAATCCGGACTCGGCGCTCAATCCGCGCAAGACCGTGGGCGAGCTGATCGCCCGTCCGCTGACGCGATTCGCCATCGTGCCACGCCGCGAGATCGATGCGCGCGTCGCCAAGCTGCTCGACCTCGTCAATCTGCCCGCGAGCTACGCCTCGCGTTTCGCGCATCAGATGAGCGGCGGCGAGAAGCAGCGCGTGGGCATCGCGCGCGCGCTCGCCACCGAGCCGAAATTCCTGGTCTGCGACGAGCCGGTCTCGGCGCTCGATGTGTCGGTGCAGGCGAATATCGTCAATCTGCTGGCCGATCTGCGCGACCGGCTGGGCGTCGCCTTCGTCTTCATCTCGCACGACATCGCCGTGGTCGCGCATCTCGCCGACCGCATCGCCGTGATGTATCGCGGCCGCATCGTCGAGATCGGCCCGACCGCCCAGGTGCTCGCGCCGCCGTTTCATCCCTACACGGAAGCGCTGCTCTCGGCGGTGCCGCGTATCGATCAGCCGCATGCGGCCCGGATCCCGCTGCGCGGCGAAGTCACGCGCAGCGACGCGCGCGCCGGCTGTGTCTTCGCCGCGCGCTGTCCACGCAGCCTCGGCGACCTTTGCGACTCCGCGGTCCCGCCAACGCGCGACATCACCGCCTCACACCGCATCACCTGCCACCTGCCGCTGACTGAGATCGTGCACATGAGCGGCGCTTGATCCCTCGCGACTTGGACCTAGCTCCTCCGGTGGCGGTACCGGTTCATCGACTGGGTAGCGCACCATCAGCGGCGCAGGATACTGAGACATGGCAATCTGGATCGCCTCGCGCTGGGCGGCGCTGGCACGAAGCGCGACGATAATGGTGGCGGGCCTGACACTGGCCGCCTGTTCGGTGGTGGGCATACGTGACGGAACCGAGGAGCCCCGGTTCGAAAGGCGAGCCAGTCTGGGAGACGTGGAGATCCGCGACTACGGGCCACGCCTCGCCGCTGAAACCCTGGTGACCGTTGACGAAGTGCGGGGCGACGAGACGGCGGCCCGCAATGCCGGGTTTCGGCGCGTCGCGGGCTACATCTTCGGGGCCAATCGGAGCGGCGAGAAGATCGCCATGACCGCGCCGGTGGCTCAGGCGAGTGCGCGCGGTGAAGCCGGCGAGAAGATCGCGATGACAGCACCCGTAGCGCAAGAACGCGACGCGCGCGGCGGCTGGCGCATCCGCTTCTTCCTGCCGGCTGATCGGGCGTGGGAGACCCTGCCGATACCCAGTGATCCTGCGGTTGAACTGGTACGCGTGCCGGCTTCGCGCATGGCGGCGCTGCGCTTCACCGGCGATCGGGGCGCTGATTCCGTGGCCGCACGAAAAGCCGAACTCATGCGTGCTCTGGAAGGCGGCGCGTGGCAGGCGACGGGCGAGCCGGTCGCGTGGTTCTACGATCCACCCTGGACCCTGCCCTGGCTCCGCCGCAACGAAGTGGCCGTTGCCGTAGACGCGCGGTAGCCGAGCAAACTCGGGACGTACCCCGATTATCCCCGGCGGCGGCGATCAGGTTCGGCGCCGCGCGACCATGAGATGGTAGGCGGCCATGCCGATCAGCATGGCGGCGACGAAGCCGAAGGTTTTTGCGGCCCCGAAGCTCAACGCCGAGAGCGCTGGCCCCGGGCAGTAGCCGACCAGGCCCCAGCCTGCCCCGAACAGCAGCGCACCGACGAGCAGTCTGCGGTCGATCTCGACGGATTTCGGTAACGCCAGAGCGGCTGCGAAGAAAGGTCTGCCGCGGCGCCGCGCGAGCCAGAACAAGGGCGCGTTGACGAGCAAGGCCCCGATCATCACGAGAGCGAGGCTGGGGTCCCATCCGCCGCTGGCGATGGCGCCGATGTCGAGGAAGCCGAGGATCTTCGCCGGATCGACCATCTGCGCAACGGTGAGACCGACACCGAACAAGAGGCCCGCGATCAGGGCGCTGAGGATCTGCATGTCACCCTCCGATGACGTGGCGGATGACGAATACCGTCACCATCCCCGCCGCCATGAAGACGAGGGTCGCGACGATCGAGCGCGGTGAGAGGCGAGCGATGCCACACACGCCGTGGCCGCTGGTGCATCCCGATCCCAGGCTGGTACCGAACCCGACCAGCAATCCACCGCTGATAACGACCGGCCATGACGCGGCAACCGGCAGCGGCGGGGTGGCGTCTAGACTGAGGGCAATCAGCGGCCCGACGAGCAGTCCGACGACGAAGGCGAGGCGCCAGAAGCGCCCATCGTCCGAGGCCTGGAAAACGCTGCCGATGATCCCGCTGATGCCGGCGATGCGACCATTCGCCAGCATCAGGATGCCGGCCGACAGACCGATGAGCGCCCCGCCAAGCAGGGCGGAAAGGGGAGTGAAATTGTCCATGCAAACTCCGCTAACGCGCGATCTGGAGCAAACCCAGACAAGCGATGTCGTCAAAATGCACCATGGCGAGCATCGGAGGGAATGAGGATCTAGGAAACCGGGATACGTCCCGGGTTTTCCGTCCCGGGTTTTCCAACTGGCGACGGGCGCTCGGATTGACAGCTTTGCCGGTTGCGAACATAGCTCATCGCGTGTGACGGGCTCGGGGAGAAACATGCAGCAGCGAAGCGATGGGCGTAGTTCGGCAGCGCCGGCCGACGCTTTCGAGCGCGACCACTTCAAGGGCCAGACCGTGCTGATCACGGGCGCCGCCGGCGGCATGGGGCTCGAGACGTCGCGCGCTTTCGCGAGGCATGGCGCGCATGTCGTCCTTGCCGATCTCGATCATGACGCGGTCGAGGCGGAAGCGGACTCGATCCGACGCAGCGGCGGGCTCGCCAGCGCGCGGCTGCTCGATGTCGGCGACCCCGCGAGCATCAAGGCGACATTCGCCTTCATCGATGCCGAGCTCGGCCGGCTCGACAACCTCGTCACCTGCGCCGCGATCATCACCGCCAAGCGGATCGCGGCGATGGATTGGGACCATTGGCGGCGCGTGCTCGACATCAATCTGCTGGGCACGTTCTTCGTGGTGCAGGAGGCGCTGGCGCGGATGGCTCCGGCCGGCCGCGGCAACATCGTGTGCGTTGCCTCGGATGCCGGAGTCAAAGGCGGCGGCGGCCTGATCGCCGATGTGGCCTATGCCGCGAGCAAGGCCGGCGTGCTGTCGCTGGTGAAATCCGTCGCGCGCGAAATGTCGGGCAAGGGCATCCGCATCAATGCGCTCAATCCCGGCCCGTCGGACACGCCGATGCATCGTACGATCTCGGCCGAGCTCAAGGCCCGGATCGCCGAGGGCATCCCGATGAAACGCATGGGGCGGCCGGACGACATGGCGGCCGCGATCCTGTTCCTGTGCTCCTCGGCGGCGAGCTTCGTCTACGGCGCTGCGCTCGATGCCGATGGCGGCGCGATGTTTCGCTGAGATCGTGCCGCCGACGGCGATGCCTCAGCCCATATCGAGGCCGCCACCGCGTTCTGATAGGCGCGCAGGATATCGTCCGTTATCTCGTTGTCGCGGAACGCCGCCTCGTAGCGCTCGAGCCCGAGCTGCTTGAGCCATGTCGCGATGTCGATCATCGCAGCTGCTCCAGCAGCGCCTTGGCTTCGATCAGATCCGCGGTGTCGAAGCCCTCGGTGAACCACGCATAGACCGGGGCCAGCACCGCGCGCGCCTCGTCGCGCCGGCCGTGATCGAGATGCAGCCGCGCGAGATCGCGCGCGGCGCGGAGCTTGAAGGTCATGGCGTGCTGGCGGTCGGCAAGGGATAGTGCTTCGTTGAATAGCGCCATTGCCCGCTTCGGCTCTTTGCGCTGGGCCGCAACCTTTGCGCTGACGCGGAGAATTTCGGCCGAGTGTCCCAGGTTGCTTGCAGCCCCGTCGGGCCGCACCTCAGCAAGATAGCTCTCGGCGAGAGCAATATTGCCCGACCCCAAAATGGCCTCGGCACAATCCGAGACGAGGTGTGTCGTCAGCAGGTTCGCGCCAATGGTGCGCCAGAGCGCAATGCCGTCCGAAATATCCCTTGTGCCCGCCGCAGGTTCACCGAGTTCTATCGCAAGCAGGCCGCGAAGCATCAGCGCTAGGCCCAACCTACACGGGATGCCGACATTCTCGCAGATCGAGACAAGTCGAGCGACCGTTTCGCGGGCCTCGTCGGTTCGACCAAACAACCGACAAATGCGGATCCATCGATCGAGGGCCCAGGTGGTCGAGCTCGCGTGACTAGTAGCTTGGGCGAACTCCATCGACTCGCGGGCTGCCTGCTGAGCCTGTTCGAAGGCACCGAGTGCCAGGCGGCTCAGACACGCAAAAGAGCGATTGACGGCAAACGCCCGTGCGCCGGCGATCTGCGACGTGTCATCGAGCGTATTGCCGTCGTTCATCCGGTAGGCCGCCGTCAAGACGGCGTCCGCCGTGCGGAACTCGCCCAAGAAGAAATTCAGAATCCCGCGAGTGCTCAGGAGCAATCCTCGCAGCGGAGGCGACAACTGCGTGAGCGTGTTGCCTGATGGTTCGGCAACGAGAGCCAGCGCCTGCGCGTACTCGGATCGCAGGATGTGTAGATGAGTCATCCCAACGGACGCACGGATTCTCGAGTCCTGATCGTCGATCGTTTCGGCGATCGCGCAGGCCTCCGCATAGGCGGAGAAACCACTGTCGTGTTGCGATGCCAGTGCTCTCGTCGCTCCGAGTTTCATCAACAGCGCGACCCGTCTACGCATGTCATCTCGGTCCCCTGCGACGATTCGAAGTCGCTCATCAGCCGCCTGGTAATGAACAATGGCCTCGGCGGCTGCTGATCCTGCGGCCGCGATATCTCCGGCCTCTTGCCAAGCGATCGCCGCGCGCGATGGGTCGTCAGCGGCGTCGAAATGCTGCGCGACGACCTCGGGTTTGGCGCCGCTGTCGGGTCGGCTGAGCGCTTCGGCGATGCGCTGGT
>JANNTF010001055.1:0-4070 GCA_031403455.1 Alphaproteobacteria bacterium
CGGATGCCCCGCCCACACCGGTCGGTCCATCGCGGCAACCCACCGACGATGCGCGTCGTGCTGCCGCGCCCACGACCACGGCGGTCATCCTGACTCCGTCCTCGCCGGTCCCTTCCAAGGCGAGCGCGGGCATCACGGCGAGCGCTGCATCGATGGCGACCTCGCCGTCTTCTCCGGCGTCGCCACTGGTCAGCGTTGTCACCGCGATCATCGTGGATCCAAACACCGCATCGCAAAGCAGTAACGCTGGCGCCGCACCGACCGCGTCAAGCGCGGGGCCGCCTGCGACTGAGAAAATCGACACTGCGCCGCCGCCGCCAATGTCGGCTGTGAACACCCAACGCCCCGCGGGATTGCCGCTTATACCGCGTGCTGTTGCGACTCCCGTACCGCCGGTGCCGGTCAATGCGGTGTCGAATGGCCCCGGGGTCGCGCCACAGCCGGTCACGAGACGTAACGACGGCACGATGCCAGCGATCGCCACCCCGCTGATGCCCGGCACGACACTCGAGGTGCGCGTCGTGCCATCGATCGACGGCGAAAATTCGATGCCCTCGGACATCAAGGGTGAGAGGCTGCCGGGAATCGTGACGGGTACGCTGCCGCGTGGCCGTTTGATCGTCGACACGCCGCTCGGGCGCATCGCGGTGAGCGTCCCGCCCGCTTTCTCGACCGCGCCGCCGGGAACGCCGTTGGCTCTCGAATGGTTTCCCGAAACGACGAAACATCCCCTGCTCGAGGATGAGGCCACCCCCTCGCCCTCCACGAGCCGGAACTGGCCCCAGACACGTCAGGCCGTGCATGCCCTGTTGGACCCACAGGATCCGACTCTGCGCCAGGCCGCCGATGCGCTGATTCCGAAGCCGGGCCCGCGGCTGGCGCAGCAAATCATGGAGTTCGTCGGCCGTCGCGACGGCGAGCTGAGCCAATGGCTCGGCGAGCGACTCTCACGTCACCTCGAGACGCTGGGCGTCGTGGATCGCGCCTCGCAACCCGAGAGCGCCGGCACACGTCCCAATCAGAAGCCGGCGGCCGACGGCGAATGGCGGCATGTCACCGTTCCGCTCTTCGATGGTCAGATGCTGCGGCCCGTGGAGATCCATGCGCGCCGACGCCGCGACTTGCGCGACGATCGCGGCCGCGACCAGAGCCGTTTCGTGGTGGAGTGCGAACACGACGAACTCGGCGCGATCCAGATCGATGGGCTGATGACGGCGGACGGCGCCAAGCGCCGCATCGACGTGATCATGCGCACCCACGCGGAGATGCCGGCGGACGACCGCGCGGCGATCGGCACCCTCTTCATCGATGCTTGCGCCGCGATGGGTCTCGGCGCGGACATCGCGTTCCAGACGGCGCAGCGTTTTCCGGTCATCGCGCCCGAACCCTCGCTCGCGCATCGCGACATCGTGGCGTGACGGCCAGTTGAGCCATCGACCCGACATCGGACGCGGTCAGAGCGGACGGCGCCGATGGAGGTCGATGCTCAACTCGTCCAGCGCAATCGCCGCGCGCCGATCGCGCTCCAGACCTTCGCGCTTGAGCCGCGCATCCCGCGCGATCTCCAGACGCTTGAGCTCGGTGAAGGCCTCGGCCAGCGCTGCCCGGCGTTCATCGACGGCCGCATCCGCCGCCTGGATCGCGCGTGCCAGACTCTCACGCCGCGCGATCACCGCGTCGGCATAGCCCCCCGCATAGGCATAGGCTCCGATTTCATCGACGCGCGCGTGTTCTTGCTCGCGTACGATTTCGATCTCGAACTTGGCTGCGGCATTGCGCCGTGCATCCGCGATAGAGTCGAGCTCGGCGATCTCGCGCCGGAGGGCATCGAGCTCCCAGCCGCGGACCCGGATCATGGTATCGAGACCGCGCACGCGATCACACGCCCGGCGGTGTCATGCCCAGCAGTTCCGCGAGCGTGCGGTACCCCGCGGCCAGATCGACATGCTCGCCCTTCGCCTGACTCAAGAAACCATCGAGCGCCGGTTGGAACGCGATGGCTTCGTCGACGGCCGCGTCCGTGCCCTGGCGATAGGCCCCGAGCCGCACGAGCTCGGCCATGTCTTCGTATTGCGCGAGCAGCCGCCGGGCACGGCTCACGACTTCGTTCTCGGCGTCGGTGTTGCAGCCGGGCATGGTTCGCGAGATCGAGCGCAGGACATTGATCGCCGGATAGCGGCCACGCTCCGCGATCGCCCGATCGAGCACGATGTGTCCATCGAGGATGCCGCGAACGGCATCGGCGATCGGTTCGTTGTGGTCATCGCCGTCGACGAGCACGGTGAACAGGCCGGTGATCGAACCGCGCGCGATTCCGGGGCCCGCACGCTCGAGCACTCTCGGCAACTCGGCGAACACGGAGGGGGTATAGCCCTTGCTTGCCGGCGGCTCGCCAGCCGAGAGCCCGATCTCCCGCTGCGCCATCGCGAACCGCGTGATGGAATCCATCAGGCACAAGACGTCCTGGTCGCGGTCGCGGAAATACTCCGCCATCGCCATCGTCAGATACGCTGCCTGTCGGCGCATCAGCGGCGACTCATCCGACGTCGCGACGACGACCACGGATCGTGCGAGGCCTTCGGCACCGAGATCGTCCTCGATGAATTCCTGCACTTCGCGACCACGCTCCCCGATCAGACCGATGACGCAGATCTCGGCCGCGGTATTGCGGGCCATCATCGACAGCAACGTCGACTTCCCGACCCCCGAGCCGGCGAAGATGCCCATGCGCTGACCACGACAGCAGGTGATGAAGCTGTTGATCGCGCGCACCCCCAGATCGACCTTGCCGCGCACGCGCTGGCGCGCATGCGCCGGCGGCGGCTGGGCCTTGATGAAGCGATCCTCGTCACCCGATAGCAGCGGGCCTTTGCCATCGATCGGTTCACCCAGCGCATTGATGATCCGGCCGAGCCAGGACGGGTGCGGATGGAAGATCGGATCGGCGTCGACCAGTTCGGCCTTGCAGCCGACGCCCACGCCATCGAGCGAGCCGAATGGCAGCGCCAGGGCGCGCTGGCCCCGGAACCCCACGACTTCGCAGAGCAATCGCTGCCCGAGGCGGGAGGCGATCAGGCAGCGGCTGCCGACCGAAAGCACCTGGGCGATCCCCCCAATTTCGACCATCAGGCCAAGCACTGCACTCACTCGGCCGTAATACTTATGGGTAGTCAGCCGTTTCAGGGCAGCCGTCGGAGAGAGTGCGTTCATGACCTGAGCAAACTGACACGAGCCTCGAGTTGAGGCGATGCATTATCCTGGTTACCCAGTATAAACAGTAGGTTAATATCCAAATTTCATGCTTCTTCGAGGATCCTCGCCGTGACTTCGAATTCGTCGTCTTTGCTATACGGATAATTAATGGATAGGGCCTAAGTTGGGTTAACACGCTGTTGCGCCAGTTGAGGGAGTACGACGATGAGAGTGCTTCTTGTGGAGGATGACTCCGCTACTTCGAAGAGCATCGAGTTGATGCTGCGGTCCGAAGGGTTTGTTTGCGATACGACGGATCTGGGTGAAGACGGGTTGGAGATCGGCAAGATCTACGATTACGACATCATCATTCTCGATCTGATGCTGCCGGATATCGACGGGTACGAGGTGCTGCGACGGCTTCGCGCGGCGCGGGTGAAGACTCCGATCCTGATCCTTTCAGGTCTGTCCGAACTCGATAACAAGCTCAAGGGTCTCGGCTTCGGCGCCGACGACTACTTGACCAAGCCTTTCGACAAGCGCGAGCTGGTAGCCAGGATCAATGCGATCGTGCGTCGCGCCAAGGGTCACTCCCAGTCAATCATCAAGACGGGCAAGCTGACGATCAATCTGGATACGCGCACAGTCGAGTCGAACGGCGCCCCCGTTCACCTCACGGGCAAGGAATACGGCATCCTCGAGCTGCTCTCGCTGCGCAAGGGCACGACGCTCACCAAGGAGATGTTCCTCAACCACCTCTATGGTGGCATCGACGAGCCCGAACTCAAGATCATCGATGTGTTCGTCTGCAAGCTGCGCAAGAAGCTCGGCGCCGCCTGCGAAGGCGAGAACTACATCGAGACTGTCTGGGGGCGTGG
>JANNTF010001056.1:0-5111 GCA_031403455.1 Alphaproteobacteria bacterium
AAGCCGTCGCGCTCGAGGCCCTGCAGCGCCGTCTCGGGCAGCCGCACGAACAACTCGTTGGCGTCGACGGCATCGCGAAACGACACGCCGGCGATGCCGCGCAAGCCCTCCGCCAGGCGCGTCGCCATCGCGTTGGAATGCTGCGCGTTGGCAAGCCAGAGATCGTTGGCGAGATAGGCCTCCATCTGCGCCGCCAGGAAACGATGCTTCGACCACAGCTGCCCGGCCCGCTTGCGCCGGAACCCCAGGCTTTCGGCTTTCGCCCTGTCGAAGAAGACGATCGCCTCGGCCGCCATCGCGCCGTTCTTGGTCGCGCCGAACGAGAGCACATCGACTCCGGCCCGCCATGTCAGGTCCGCCGGCGTGCGGTTCGCGCCGACCACGGCATTGCCGAAGCGCGCGCCATCCATGTGCAGCGCGAGCGCGTGCTTGCGACAGATCTCGCCAATCGCCGCGAGCTCATCGACGCGATAGATCGTGCCCGCTTCCGTGGCTTGCGTGACGCTGACCGCGGCGGGCTGCACGTGATGGATCGATCCCACGTCCGAGAGGGCGACATGGCGATCGATGTCGGCGGCCGTGATCTTGCCCGCAATCCCCGCGATCGCCACCAGCTTGGCGCCCGCCGTGTAGAATTCCGGGGCGCCGCATTCATCGGTGTTGATGTGCCCGTCGGGATGAACCAGCACCGCGCCATAGGGCGGCACCACGGCCGCAAGCGCGAGCGCGTTGGCGGCCGTGCCGGTGCCGACGAGAAAGACCGCGCAGGCATGTTCGAACACCTCGGCGAGCCGCGTCTCGACGCGCTTGGTGATCTCGTCTTCGCCATAAGGCATCGCGCGGCCATCGGCGGCCGCGACCATCGCGGCAACGATCTTGGGATGGGCGCCCGTCGTGTTGTCGGAAGCGAAGTTCATCGATTTCCTATCGTGCCACTGGAGGGATCATGAAACTGCCGACGACCGCGCCGGTGGCTGGATCGAGCACGACGAGCCGCTCGTCCTGGCCGGGCGTGCCGGTGTAAAGCTGCAGCACGATGAGCGATGCATGCGACGTGACGGAATGGATGCGTGTCCCCGCGGGCTGGTCGAGCATCACGCGGCCCCACGAAGCGTGGGTCGGCGGACGGGCGCTCGAGACCGCCACGCTCTCGCCCGGCTTGCTGCCACCGCGTTGGGAGATGACGAGAACCAGCACCACGAAGGCGGCGAGCGCACACACGCCCAAGCCGATCACGAGGCCTTTCAAGGCGCGCATGGTGGCGCCTCAGCCATGAGCGTGAGTGCGCGCATCGAAGGATGCTTTGAAATGGCGCAGGACGGCGAGCGGCTGGACCGTGCCTTGGTTGCGGTCCTGACGGAAGCGCATCCGACCCTGACGCGCTCGCGCCTTAAAACGCTCATCGAAGCCCGACATGTGTTGATTGAAGGCGCGACCGTATCCGAGCCCTCTCGGAGGGTCAAACCAGGGCAGCGCTACACGCTCGACCTGCCGATGCCGCGGAGCGGCCAGATCGAAGCGCAGCCGATGGATCTCGTCATCGTCTACGAGGACGAGGATCTGCTGGTCGTCGACAAGCCCGCCGGACTCGTCGTCCACCCCGCCGCCGGCAATCCCGATCACACGCTCGTCAACGCCCTGCTCGCGCATTGCGGCGAGGCGCTGCTGCGCGTCGGTGGCACCGGGCGGCCAGGGATCGTCCATCGCATCGACAAGGACACCAGCGGCTTGCTGGTGGTGGCCAAGACCGAGACGGCGCTCCTGCATCTCTCCCGGCAATTCGCGGCGCATAGCGTCGAGCGCGTCTACCAGGCGCTGGTCTGGGGGCTGCCATCGCCGAGCACGGGCGAGATCGCCGGCGCGATCGGCCGCTCGCGCACCGACCGCAAGAAGATGACGGTGGTGCGCGTCGGCGGGAAAGCCGCCCTCACGCGCTACCGGGTCGTGCAAGCGATCATGCAGGGACGCTTCGCAACCGTCGAGTGCCGGCTCGCGACCGGACGGACGCACCAGATCCGCGTGCATTTCGCGAGCATCGGCCATCCGCTGGTCGGCGATCCCGTCTACGGCCGCGCCGCCGCGCAGCGCCGCGCATTGCCGTCCGGCGCGCAAGCGGTTCTGGCGCCCTTCCAGCGCCAGGCGCTCGACGCCATGGTGCTGGGATTCGAGCACCCGCGCAGCGGCGAGCGGCTGCGCTTCGCCCGCGATTTGTCGAGTGACCTCAGTGGATTGATCCTGGCCCTCGAGCGGATCTAGCCAAAGCTGGGAAACCGCACCGACACGCACTATCATTTTGCAACTGCTGGATTGCGATTCCCCGTCACCTCTTCCGGCAGCAGGAGTGCGATGGCTAGCAGGCTTCCCGCCCTCGCGGGCGACCGGTCTCTCGGACGATATCTCCAGGAGATCCGTAAATTTCCGATGCTCGAGCTCAACGAGGAGTACATGCTCGCCAAGCGCTGGCGCGAGCATGGCGATGCGCAGGCTGCGCATCGTCTCGTGACGAGCCACCTGCGCCTGGTCGCCAAGATCGCGATGGGCTACCGCGGCTATGGCCTGCCTGTCTCCGAACTCGTCTCCGAGGGTAATGTCGGGATGATGCAGGCGGTCAAGCGCTTCGACCCCGAACGCGGCTTTCGCCTCTCGACCTATGCGATGTGGTGGATCCGCGCCTCGATCCAGGAATACATCCTGCATTCCTGGTCGCTCGTGAAGATGGGGACCACGGCCGCGCAGAAGAAGCTGTTCTTCAACCTGCGCAAGGCGAAGGCGCAGTTGCAGGTCATGGATGATCGCGACCTGACGCACGAGAAAATCACCAAGATCGCGACCGATCTCGGTGTGCCGGAGCAGGACGTCATCAACATGAACCAGCGCCTGGCGGCGCCGGATCATTCGCTCAATGCGCCGCTGCGCGGCGACGGCGAGAGCGATATGGAATGGCAGGATTGGCTGGTCGACGAAACGGCCAGCCAGGAGGCCCGCCTCGCCGAGGATCAGGAACTGCTGGAACGTCGCGCCATGATGAACGAGGCGATGAAGGCGCTCACCGAGCGCGAGCGCCAGATCCTGATCGAGCGCCGGCTGACCGAGGAGCCGCAGACGCTCGAGGATCTCTCGCACAAATACAAAGTCAGCCGCGAGCGCGTGCGCCAGATCGAGGCGCGCGCCTTCGAGAAGCTCCAGAAAGCCATCCGCGTGCTCTCCGTCGATCAGGCAAAGGCGACGGAGGCGGCGATCGCCGGCCGCCCCCAAGGCAGCGTGTCGAGCCGGACCATGCCGGCCCTGCCGAAAACCAGGACCTCGTGATCGGCGGCCGAGTTCAGACTCCGAGCGCGGCGCGCGCGACGCGAAATCCCCAGAACATGCCCGGCGCGCCGATGAGCGCCATCAGCGCGACGCTCGCGCAGACGGATCTGGACGAGGCGTCACCCTGCTGCGGCATGACGCGGCGCGCGGCATCGACGGCCGGCCCGATCGCAATGAAGAACCACACGATCCAGGCCGTAAAGACCAACGGCGCGACGATGCCGAGAGCCTCGGCGAGGTCCTCGTTCCAATAGGCCGTGGTCAGGAGGATCGGAACGGCCGTGGCGACCAGATCCCCGTGGCGCAACCAGGACGGCACGATCTTGAGACGCTCCCCGAACTGCCAGCTGGCGATCGAGATCGCGGCAAGACCGAGGATATAGACGCTCGCGTACCAGGGCATCGAGCGGGGCTGCCTCAATCCGCGAACGGGTCGGAGACGAGGATCGTATCGTTGCGCTCCGGACTCGTGGAGAGCAGCGCGACCGGCGCACCGACGAGCTCTTCGAGCCGGCGGATGTACTTGATCGCGTTCGCCGGAAGCTCCGCCCAGCTGCGCGCGCCCCGCGTCGATTCCGGCCAACCGGCGATCGACTCGAAGATCGGCTCGACCGCGGCTTGTGCCGCCGGATTCGCCGGCAGGTGGTTGAGCGTCGCGCCATCGAGGCGATAGCCGACGCAGAACCGGATCTCCGGCAGACCGTCGAGAACATCGAGCTTGGTGAGCGCGATGCCGCGCACGCCGCCGACGCGCAACGCCTGACGCACCATCACCGCGTCGAACCAACCGCAGCGCCGCGGACGCCCGGTAACCGTTCCGAATTCGCGGCCGCGCTCCCCGAGCAAGCGTCCCGTCGCATCGGTGAGCTCGGTCGGAAACGGCCCTGATCCGACGCGCGTCGTATAGGCCTTGCAGATTCCCAGCACGTAGCCCGTCGCACCGGGACCGAGGCCCGTGCCCGTCGCCGCCTGCCCGGCCACCGTGTTCGATGACGTGACGAAGGGGTAGGTGCCGTGATCGACATCGAGCATCGCGGCCTGCGCCCCTTCGAACAACATGCGCTTGCCGGCGCGCCGCGCGGTATCGAGCGTCATCCACACCGGCTCGGCATAGGGCAGGATTTTCGGCGCGATCGCGAGCAGGCTGGTCCGCAGCTCGACCCGGTCGATCGGCGGCGCGCCCATGCCCCGACGCAGCGCATCATGGTGACGCAGCAGCTCGTCGAGCTTCCAATCCAGCGTCGCCTCGTCGGTGAGATCGCACAAGCGCACGGCGCGCCGCGCGACCTTGTCCTCGTAGGCCGGACCGATCCCGCGCCCGGTCGTGCCGAGCTTGCGCTCGCCGCGCTGCTCCTCGCGCAGGCGATCGAGCTCGCCATGCAGCGGCAGGATCAGCGTGACATTCTCGGCGACGCGCAACGACTCCGGCGTGATCGCCACGCCTTGCGCGCGCACGCGCGCGACCTCGTCGAGCAGCGCCCACGGATCGACCACCACACCGTTGCCGATCACCGACAGCTTGCCGGGCCAGTTCGCGTCGGCCACGAGCCGGTCGCCGGGCTGAAGCTGGGCGGCGACAGCGAAAATGCGCGCGATGTCCACATCGGGATCGCCGCCGACCTTGAGCTGGAATCGTCGATAACCTTCCGCGCGATAGCCCGCCACTTTCGCCGCCATTTGTTCCGGCGACTCCTGCGAGATGGCCCTGTAAAGATGCACGTCCTCGCCGTAACGACCGCCGAGCAGTTCGCAAACGGGCATTCCGGTCGCCTGGCCGAGGATGTCCCAGCACGCGATGTCGA
>JANNTF010001057.1:0-17135 GCA_031403455.1 Alphaproteobacteria bacterium
CACGCGACGACAGCGGCCGCGATTGCGCAGGGTTTGCGTCTGGCGGAAGAAGGCGCCCACATCCTCGATATCGGCGGCGAGTCCACGCGTCCGGGGGCGGCGCCGGTCGCGGTGGACGAGGAGTTGCGGCGCGTCCTGCCGGTCGTCGAGGCGCTTGCCGCCGCCGGACATGTCGTCTCGATCGATACGCGTCGCGCCGCGGTCATGCGCGCGGCTCTCGCAGCCGGCGCGCGGATCATCAACGACGTGTCGGCGCTCGGCGGCGATGACGGCAGTCTCGCGGTTGCCGCGCGGTCGGGCGCCGCAGTGATCCTCATGCACATGCAGGGCGATCCGGCCACGATGCAGGTGAACCCGACTTATGACGACGTCGTCATGGAGGTCGGCGATTTTCTGCGCCAGCGCGTGGCGGCATGCCTCGCCGCCGGCATCGCGCGCGAGCGGCTCTGCATCGATCCTGGCATCGGATTTGGCAAGACAGTCGCGCACAATCTTGCACTTCTTCGTCATCTCCCGCGTTTGCGCGATGCCGGCATCGCGCTGCTCGTGGGGGCGAGCCGGAAAGCCTTCATCGCGCGCTTGTCGCGTGGCGAGCCGGCCGAGCAGCGCGTGCCCGGGTCGATCGCCGTCGCGCTGCATGCCGCCGCAGCCGGCGCGGATATCCTGCGCGTCCACGACGTCGCCGCAACCCGTCAGGCGCTTGATGTGTGGCGGGGACTGCGGCAGCAGGAGTAGGCTCGGCACGCAATGCGTAAACTCTTCGGCACCGACGGCGTACGTGGTCTCGCGAATGCCGAGCCCATGACACCTGAAACCATGCTGCGGCTCGCCCTTGCGGCTGGCCGTCGCTTCACCCGTGGCTCGCATCGGCATCGCGTGGTGATCGGCAAGGACACCAGGCTTTCCGGCTACATGATCGAGCCCGCGCTGACGGCCGGCTTCGTCGCGATGGGCATGGACGTCACGCTGCTCGGCCCGGTGCCGACACCGGCGGTGGCGATGTTGACGCGATCCTTGCGCGCCGATCTCGGCGTCATGATTTCGGCTTCGCACAACCCCTACGGCGACAACGGCGTGAAGCTGTTCGGGCCCGACGGGTTCAAGCTCTCGGACGAGATCGAAGCCGATATCGAGAGCCACATGGGCGAACCGCCCGCGCTCGCGTCCGCGGCCGAGCTCGGTCGCGCGCGTCGGCTCGACGACGCCGAAGGGCGTTACATCGAGTTCGTCAAGGCGACGTTCCCGAAAGGGCTGCGTCTCGGAGGGCTGAAGATCGTCGTCGATTGCGCCAATGGCGCCGCATACAAGGTCGCGCCCGCGGTGCTGTGGGAACTCGGCGCGGATGTCGTAGCGATCGCCCGTGATCCTGACGGCTTCAACATCAACGCCAAATGCGGCGCGACCTATCCCGAGACGCTGCAGAGCGCGGTGGTCGCTCATGGCGCCCATCTGGGCATCGCGCTCGATGGCGATGCCGATCGTCTGATCATGGTCGACGAACATGGCCGGATCATCGATGGCGATCAGCTGATGGCGATCGTGACGCGCTGCTTCGCGCGTGATGGCAGGCTGCAGGGTGGCGGTCTCGTCTCGACCGTGATGTCGAATCTCGGGCTCGAACGCTATGTCGAGAGTCTCGGTCTGAAGCTGGCGCGGACCAAAGTCGGCGACCGTTATGTGATCGAGCGGATGCGTGCCGATGGCATCAATATCGGGGGCGAACAATCCGGCCATATCATCCTGTCCGACTACGCGACGACCGGCGATGGCCTGCTCGCGGCATTGCAGGTTCTGGCTGAGGCGCAGCAGATGCAGCGCCCGATGTCCGAGGCGGCGCGCCTGTTCGAGCCGTTCCCGCAGATCCTCAAGAATGTCCGCTTCGCGCGCAACACGCCGAACCCGCTCGAGCTCGCGGTCGTCAAGCGCGCGATTGCGGCGGGCGAGGAAGTGCTCGCGCGCGAGGGCCGCGTCGTGATCCGGGAATCCGGAACCGAGCCGCTGATCCGCGTGATGGCTGAAGGGCAGGATCTGCGAGCAGTCCAGCGCGTGGTCGACGACATCTGCGGCACGATCGAAACGGCCACCAAGCAGGGCGCCGCCGCGGAGTGAGCGGCCGCGTCGCGCGTCAACGCGTTCGGGCGGTCTTGGGATCGGATTCGCGCTGCAGGAACGCGATGATGTCGGCGCGATCCTCGGCCGTGGCGACACGAAAATTCATGCGCTGACCCGCGATCAGGGCCTGCGGATTGGTGAGCCAGGCATCGAGCGTCCGACTGCCCCAGACGATCGCTGAGGATTTCACCGCCGCCGAGTAAGCGAACCCCGGGATCAGACCCGCCTTGCGTCCGAACACACCGCGATGGCGTGGACCGACGCGGTCGGCATCGAGGGCGTGGCAGCCGAAGCAGCGACTCTCCCAGAGTTGCTCGCCGCGCTCGGCATCGGCGGCGAAGGCGACGGCGGACGCGGCGAAGAAGGCGGCGGCGCAGGCCGCCATCGCAATGAGCAGAATTTTCATGGTGTCCCCTCCCGGTTGGCGCGGCGGTTGCCGAGCGACTGGCATCCGCCTCGCGCCGCCGCTGTCAGGCGCCGAAGCTCAAGGCTTTCTGCGGCAGCGCGTCGCCCAACGCGCCGCTGAGTGCCGTCCAGTGCATCGTCTCATCGGCGGCGAGGCGCGCCGCGACCTGCGCGAGGCCGCGATCGCCGAAGGACGGGATCACGCCGATGTAGGCATTGGCGGCGCCGCGCTCGAGACGCGCCGCAAGGCGCAAGATGTCCGTCTGATTGCGGATCGCCGCCGCATTGAGATCGCGGACATACTCGGCCCTGCTCTTTTCCACGACCGGCCCGCCACCGAGCTTGCGAATGGCGGCGATCAGCGCGTCACGATGTTCCTTGTGATGCGACTGGAAGGCGACGGCGACCTGCATCACCCCGGGTTGCAGCAAGCCGCTCTCGGCGCCGATCTGATAAGCGTTGATCGCTTCGTGCTCCAGGCCAAGGGCGACGTTGAGAATGTTCACGTCCGATGCGCCGGCCTGTGCGGTCATCTTATCGCCGCCGGCCATGCTCTCGCAGCCGACGAGCAACGCGACGGCGGTCGCGGACAGGGTGGCCTGCCCCGCACTCGAGAACAGCGAGCGGCGGCTGGTGGCCAAAGCTGCGCTCGAAATCTTGATCAGCGAAGTCGTCATGGTTCTCTCCCCGTGGCACTTGGTTCTGTGGGCCGCGGCCGGTGCCACATGGCATCGGAACAACCGCGGCTTGCTTCCCCTTACGCAGCGAGAGATCGGATTGGATTTGGAGGCATGCGCCGAATATTTTCCAAACTGCATGCATCTGAATCGCGGGATGGGGCGTAGATCCCCGCCGCACCTGTGATGGCGATCACCGTGCGGGCGATCCATTCACGCGGTCGTGACCGACGGAACGCCGCTTTCAGGGCGTGTGTTCGCGCAGCGCGGTGCGGATGTAGAACAAGCCGCCCCGGGGCGAGGTGATGTCCGGATGCATTTCCCCCTTGGGCGCGAGATGCCAGTCCCCAACGCCGAGGCGTATCGCGCCGACGAAGATCTCGCCTTCGATCAGCACGCATTCCTCATCGTCGGCGTGAGCATGGGCGGGGAGGACGCCGCCCGGCGCGATGCGCATCAACATCGTCCGGAAGCCGCGCGCGCGATCCGCGTGGAGAAGCTTCACGTCGACGCCCCGCCCAATCGCGCGCCATGTGCCGCTCTCGCTGGTGATGGTCCGGCTTCGCGTGATCGGAGCGCCGCTCGGCGCGATCGCGGCGACGATCCGGGGCCACACCGCGGAGGAGGGGCCAAGCGCGGTCGCGTCGGCGACCGCCAGGGGAGCGAGGCGCAATTGCCAAGCCTCGAGCGCATGGCGCAGGGCAGGGTCATTCACGAGCCGCGCGTGGAGTGCGCGCCGCCTGTCTTGTTCCAGCGTGCCGAGGACGTATTCGGCCAGATCGGCGATCTCGTCATCATCGTTCATGAGTCGAGGCATCCTCTCAACCGAATCAGGCCCCTGCGGACCCAACTCTTGATCGTACCAACCGGCACCACGAGCCGACGGGCGAGCTGCTCATGGGTGAGCCCATGCCAATAGGCGAGGCGGATCGCGCGCTGGACGCTCGGGTCCAGATCGCCCATGCATTTCTCCAGGCGCCGCCGATCCTCGAGGGCGCCGACATGCGCGACGGCGTCCGGTCCAGGATCCGGCACTTGCAAATAATCATCGTTGAGCGGCGTCAGCCTGCCTTCCCGCCGGATGATGTCGATCGCGCGATGATGCACGATGCTGGTCAGCCAGATGCGTGCGGAACCGCGCTCTGGCTGCCAATCGGCAGCGCGTCGCCAGATGTTGATGAACGCATCCTGCAGCGCCTCCTCGGCCTTGTCCGGTCGCTGAAGGATACGCAGCGCGACGGAAAAAAGATGCGTTGCCGTCTCCTCGTAGAGGGCGCGGAAGGCCGCCGCATCGCCGCGCCCGGTCGCGCGCAACAAGTCGTCGATCGCCATCAATGCCGTGTCCTGCTCCCCCACCGCACTTCCGATGATACGGATGGATGGCGCTGCGCTCCACGGGATTGCGGCGGATTTCACACGATCGGACTTCCGGGAGAGGGGCCGGCCCGCAGCAGCTCGGCGATCACGGACAGCCCACGCTCCACCTGCGTCACCTCGCGCGGAGCGGTCACGCAGATGCGCACGGCATGCGGCACGGTCATCCGGCCGACGGCAAACGCATCGGCGCTCGCGATGCCGACACCGCGGTGGCGCGCGGCCACCGCGAACTCCTCGCGACGCCATGGCTCGGGCAGGTGCAGCCAGAGATGCACCGCGAAGGGCGGAGCGGCGATCTCCTGGCCTGCGAGGATGCGCGCGGCGATCGCCTGGCGGCGCGCCGCTTCGTCGCGCTGTGCCTGAGCGAGCTTGCGCGCCGCGCCACTGCGGATCAGCCGCGCGGCGATCTCGGCCATGATCGGCGGCGCCATCCAGAGCGAGGCGCGCATCATCCCGGCCAGGCGCTCCGCCCAGGCTTCGGGCGCGCGCATGTAGCCGATGCGCATCCCCGGCGCGACGGATTTGGAGAGGCTGGTCACGTAGAGGGTCTGATCGGGCGCGAGTGCGGCAAGTGGCAGCGGCGCCGCGGGCGACAGGAAGCCGTAGATGTCGTCCTCGATGATCATCACGCCATGGCGGCGGCAGATCTCGACGATCTCCAGCCGGCGCTCGATCGGCATCGTGACGGTGGTCGGATTCTGCAGCGTCGGCAGCGTGTAGAGCGCCTTGGGGCTCAATTGCCGGCACGCGGTGTCGAGCGCTTCGGGCATCAGGCCGAACGCATCGCAGGCGACGCCGCTGAGTCGCACCGACAGCATGTTGGCGACCGATTTGAATCCGTAGAACGTCAATTCCTCGGTGAGCACGACATCGCCTGGTCGTGCGACGGCGCTCAGCGCCAGCATCATCGCGTGCTGCGCGCCGCTGGTGATCACGATGTCCTTCGCATCGACCGCGAATCCGTCGCGCGCGAGCCAGGTGGCGGCGGCATCGCGATGCGCCTGCAGGCCGGTCGTCGTGGCATAGCCGAGCAGGGCGCCGAAATCATTCGACTGCGCGACTTCGCCCATGGCGATCGCGATCAGCCCGGCCTGACCATGATCCGCGGGAAAGTTGCGCGAGAAATCGATGAAGCCCGGCACGCTCGAGGAGGGGGCGGGCACCAGCCCGATTTCGGCATGGCGCTCGCGCACGAATGTGCCGCGACCCACCTCGCCGACGAGGAGGCCGCGGCGCTCGGCCTCGGTGTAGGCGCGGGTGACGGTGCCGACGGTGACGCCCAGGGACCAGGCGAGATCGCGATGCGTCGGCAGGCGATCGCCGGCGCGCAACCGGCCTTCGGTAATGTCACGTGCCAGGCGGTCGGCGATCGCGAGGTAGCGCGGTCCACGCTGCGTTCCGATCTCGGGGAGCCATTTTGTCATGGTGACAATCTATTGATTGACCGGTGATTGTGTCAAAACGAGACTGTGATTGGTCGAGAAATTGTCTCGGTCGGTCGTCGATTTGGAGAGTTCAATGGGTACAATTCATTCGAGCGAGCGTCCGCTTGTGGCGGATTGGGCGAGCTGGTCCCTGCGCCCCGTCACGGCCCTGCTGGCGGGCTTCCTCGCCTGGTATCTCAACGCGCAATCGCGCCGGCTGCTGGCCGAGCTCGATGACCACGCGCTCAAGGATATCGGGCTGTCACGCGCCGATGTCGCGCGCGAGTGCTCGAAGCCCTTCTGGCGGTGAGTGGAACTGGCCGTGTATGTCCCGAAGCACTTCGTCGAGCCGGATGCGGGCGCCATTGCCGCGATCGTCGCCGCACATGAATTCGCCCTGCTGGTGACCACGCAGGAGGCGAGAATCGAGGCGACGCATCTGCCGTTGCGCTTCGAACCGGCGAGCGGCGCCAAGGGCCGGCTGATCGGCCATGTCGCGCGCGCCAATGCGCAATGGCGTTGCTTCGACGGTCGCGAAGTCATGGCGGTGTTTTCCGGGCCGCATGGCTATGTGAGCCCGCGCTGGTACGCGGACGCGCCGGCCGTACCGACCAGGAACTACGTGGCCGTTCATTTCTACGGCACCGCGCGGGCGGTCGAGGAACCCGAACGCCTGCGCGAAATCCTCACCGCGCTCACCCGGCATTACGAAGCGGACGGGCCGTGGTCGATGGAGAAGCTGCCGGCGGATTACATGGCCGGCATGCTTCGCGGCATCGTCGGCGTGGAGATCGCGATCACCCGCATCGATGCGAAATTCAAGCTCAGCCAGAACCGGCCCGAGGGCGATCGTCGCAACGTGGTCGCCGAGCTGCGGGCGAGTCCGCGCGCCGGCGATCGCGAACTCGCTGCGGCGATGCAGATTTATACCTTGGCGGATTGAGGAGAGACGAGATGCGGCTGCCGATCTATCAAGTCGACGCCTTCACGACGCGGATCTTCGCGGGCAATCCCGCCGCCGTGATGCCGCTGGAATCCTGGCTACCCGATGCGACGCTGCAGGCGATCGCCGCGGAGAACAATCTGTCCGAGACGGCGTTCTTCGTGCGCGAGGGCGATGCCTGGCGGCTGCGCTGGTTCACGCCCAAGCTCGAGGTCAATCTCTGTGGGCACGCCACCCTCGCTACCGCGCATGTGATGAAAGCCAAGCTCGGGCTGTGGAGCGGTCAGGTCGCGTTCGAGACGCGCAGCGGCACGCTCAAGGTCTCCGAATCCGGCGACAAGCTCGCGCTCGACTTTCCTGCGCAGATCGCGACCCATGTCGAGGCGCCCGCGGGACTCGCGGCGGCGCTCGGCGTGGCGCCACGCGAGACGCTGCAGAATATCGACCTGCTGTGCGTGCTCGACACGCCCCAGCAGGTACGCGCCCTCACACCGGATATTGCGACCCTCGCGCGCATCGACGTGCGCGGCGTGATCGTCACGGCGGCCGGCGACGATTGCGATTTCGTCTCGCGCTTCTTCGCGCCGCGCTCCGGCATCGACGAGGACCCGGTGACCGGCTCGGCGCATTGCAAGCTGATCCCGTACTGGTCGAAGCGCCTGGGCAAGCGCGAGATGTTCGCCCGTCAGGTCTCTCCGCGCGGCGGCGAGCTGTGGTGCGTCGATCGTGGCGAGCGGGTGACGATCGCCGGCCATGGTGTGATGTTCCTCGAAGGCACCATCGAGATCTGACCCGTGGCGCGCCGGCAATGAGCGAACTGATCCTGGCGGCTCTGACCTTCGCCTTCGTGACGAGCGTCACGCCGGGGCCGAACAATGTCTTGCTGACGGCATCGGGCGCCAATTTCGGCATGCTGCGCACGATCCCCCACATCATCGGGATCACGGTGGGGGTGGTCGTGATGATCTACGGCGTCGGGATCGGCGCGGCGCAGCTGCTGCAGCGCTACCCGCTGCTGCACGAGGCGATGAAGGCGGTCGGCGCGGTCTATCTGCTCTGGCTCGCCTGGTCGATCGCGCGGGCGGGTCGGCCGGGGGACGCCGATGACAGGCCGGCACGGCCGATGACGCTGCTCCAGGCGGCGTTGTTCCAATGGGTCAACCCGAAGGCGTGGATCATGATCGCGGGGGCGCTGCCGGCCTTCACCACAATCGGTGGCGATCTCACGCGGGAGCTCACGCTCATCGCCTTCGCCTACATGGTCACGTGCCCGCCCAGCGCTGCGCTATGGTGCGGATTCGGCACGGCGATCGCCAGGCTGCTGCAGACCGATCGCGCCTGGGCCTGGTTCAACGGCATCATGGCCACGCTGCTCGCGGCTTCGGTCGCCACGATCTTCGTCTGAGGCTAGGCTCCGAAAGGCGCAAGTTCCGGGTCGGCGGCCGGCGTGCCCGCCCCTAGATTGCCTCGCACACAACGGAGTTGAGGCCATGCCCAGCGACTACGCACGCATCGAGAAGGCGCTCATCTACATCGCCGAACGCGCCGAGCAGCAGCCCGAGCTCGACGACATCGCCGCCGCCAGCGGGCTGTCGCCGTTCCATTTCCAGCGCCTGTTCACGCGCTGGGTCGGCGTCAGCCCCAAGAAGTTCCTGCAGTTCCTCACGCTCGACCGCGCCAAGGCGTGCCTGTGCGAGTCGGCGAGTGTGCTCGATGCGAGCTATGCGAGCGGCCTTTCGGGGCCGAGCCGGCTGCACGATCTCTTCGTCACCCATGAGGCGGTCACACCCGGAGAATTCAAGCGGCGCGGCGAGGGCCTGGAGATCGCCTATGGCTGGGCGAGCTCGCCCTTCGGTGACGCGCTCATCCTCGCCACCGCACGCGGCGTCTGCGGCCTCGCCTTCGAGCTCGACGCCGGCCGCGCGGCGACGCTCGCCGACATGATGGCCCGCTGGCCCCGGGCGCGCTTCATCGCCGACGAGCCCCGCGTCGCGCGTCTCGGTCGCGCGATCTTCGAACCTAGGCGTGGCGACCGGCTCGACCTCGTGCTCTACGGCTCGCCGTTCCAGATCAAGGTCTGGGAGGCGTTGCTGCGCATCCCGCAGGGCGCGCTCGTGTCCTACGACGCCGTGGCGAGCGCCGTATTCGGCGCGGCGAAGGGCGCGCGCGCGATCGGCTCCGCGGTCGGCGACAATCCGATCAGCTACCTGATCCCGTGTCACCGCGTGATCCGCAAATCGGGCGCGATCAACGACTATCACTGGGGCCGCGAGCGCAAGCTCGCGCTCATCGGCTGGGAGGCCGCGCGCAGCGAGAGCCGCGCCGACGCGGCCTAACCCCGCGCGGCGGTTCGCGGATTGCTTCCGGCGCTGGCGGCCCGCTAGTCTCCGCCTCTTTCGCGGAGGAAATCCCATGGCAACGAATGCGTACAAGATCGCGGTGATCGCCGGTGACGGGATCGGCAAGGAAGTCGTCCCGGAGGGCATTCGCGTACTCGACACCGTGGCCGCCAAATACGGTCTCGGCTTCAGCTTCACGCATCTCGATTGGAGCTGCGAGAAATTCACTAAGACCGGCAAGATGCTTCCCCCCGACGGGGTCGACCAGCTCCGTGGCTTCGATGCGATCTTTCTCGGCGCGGTCGGCTACCCCGGCGTGCCAGATCACGTGTCGCTCTGGGGCCTGCTGATCCCGATACGCCGCGCGTTCAAGCAATACGCCAATGTGCGTCCCGTGCGGCTGCTCAAGGGGATCGAGTGCCCACTCAAGAACCGCGTGCCGGGCGACATCGACATGGTGATCGTGCGTGAGAACACGGAAGGCGAGTATTCGGAGATCGGTGGCCGTCTGTACCGCGGCCAGCCCGAGGAGATCGCGGTTCAAGAGACGGTGTTCACCCGCATCGGCGTCGATCGCGTGATGCGTCATGCCTTCGAGCTGGCCAAGCATCGCCGTAAGAAAGTGACCTCCGCCACCAAGTCGAACGGCATCATCCACACCATGCCGTTCTGGGACGAACGCTTCGCGGAGATCAAGAAGGAGTATCCGGGATTCACGACCGATCAGTTCCATATCGACATTCTCTGCGCGCATTTCGTGCAGCATCCGGATTGGTTCGATGTGGTAGTCGCCTCGAATCTGTTCGGCGACATCCTCACCGATCTCGGGCCGGCCGTGGTCGGCGGAATTGGAATCGCGCCATCGGCCAATCTGAATCCGGAGCGCGAGTTTCCATCGATGTTCGAGCCGGTGCACGGCTCGGCGCCCGACATCGCCGGCAAGGCGATCGCCAATCCGATCGGACAGATCTGGTCGGCCGCGATGATGCTCGACCATCTCGGCCATGCCGACGCCGCGAAGGCGGTGGAGATCGCCATCGAGGACATGCTCGCCAATGGCGGTCCGCGGACCCGCGATCTCGGCGGCAAGGCATCGACGCGCGAAGTCGGGAAGGCGATCGCCGGCGCCATCAAGTGACCTCGCGCGCCAATCTCTTCCTCGACGATTTCGTGATCAACGAGCGCTTCGAGAGCAAGGGCATGACCCTGACCGAGGCCGACATCATCGGCTTCGCGCGCAGCTGGGACCCGCAGCCCTTCCATATCGATGCCGAGGCGGCGCGGGAGAGTCTCTTCGGCGGCATCATCGCGAGCGGGTTCCACACCCTCGCGGCGTCGTTCCGCATGCTCTACCAGACCGGCTTCCTGATGGACGCCAATCTCGGCGGGCCCGGCATGGACGAACTGCGCTGGCTCAAACCGGTCAGGTCAGGCGACACCATCCGGTGCAGCGCGGAAGTGAAGGAGATCCTGCCGTCGCGCTCGAAGCCGGATCGCGGGGTGCTGAAGCTGGCTGCCCAGAGCATCAACCAGCACGGCGAGATCGTCATGACGGTCACGCTCATCGTCATGGTCGCGCGGCGGCGAGGCTAGGCGCCCGCGCCGACTCCGACGAGATTGAGTTCGGCCGCGCGGTGGCAGGCCACCATGGTGCCGTCCGCTGCCGGGGCGAGTTCCGGGATCTCCTGCTTGCAGCGCGCCTGCGCATAGCGGCAGCGCGGATGGAAGGCGCAGCCCGGCGGCGCGTTGGACGGATCGGCGACCTCGCCCTCGAGCACGATGCGCTTGGCCCGCTGGCGCGGATCGGGCACCGGCACGGCAGAGAGCAGCGCCTCGGTATAGGGATGCTTGGGCGCGCGGAACAGCGTCGCGGTGGGCGCCACCTCGACCATCCTGCCGACATACATCACGGCGACGCGGTGGCTGACATGCTTCACCACGGAGAGATCGTGGGCGACGAACAGGTAGGAAAGTCCGAGCCGGTCCTGCAGCTCGAGCATCAAATTGATGATCTGCGCCTGCACCGAGACATCGAGGGCGGATACCGGTTCGTCCGCGACGATGAGCGCCGGATTGAGGGCGAGGGCGCGTGCGATCCCGATGCGTTGACGCTGCCCACCGGAAAAAGCATGCGGGAAGCGGTTCATATAGGCCAATGGCAGCTGCACGACGTCGAGCAGCTCGGCCACGCGCTTGCGCCGCGCCGCCAGATCGCCGACGCCATTTACCAGCAAGGGCTCGCCGATGATGTCGGCGATCGTCATGCGCGGATTGAGCGACGAGTACGGATCCTGGAAGATCATCTGCATCTGACGACGCAGCGGACGCAACTCGCTGCGCGGCAGGCCGGCGACATCCACTTCGCGGCCGTCATTGGTGCGGAACTGGATCGCGCCCGCGCTCGGCTGGATCGCGCGCAGGATACAGCGCGACGTCGTGGTCTTGCCGCAGCCGGACTCGCCGACCAGCGACAGCGTCTCGCCGCGATCGATCTTGAACGAGACGTCGTCGACGGCCTTCACCTGTCCGACCACGCGACGCAGGAGTCCGCGGCGGATCGGGAAATATTTCTTGAGGCCCTCGACCGAGAGGACGGTCTGCGCGATCGTCATGAGGCGGCCTTGGCCGGTGCGCCGTAGAGGAAGCAGCGTACTTCATGCTCGGCGTCGATCTGCGTCACGGGCGGCGCGTTCTGGTCGCATACGCCCGCCATGAAGCTCTGGCAGCGCGGATGGAACGGACAGCCCGGCGGTCGTGCATAGGGATGGGGAATGCTGCCGGCGATGGTGGCGAGGCGCGAGCGCGGCTCGGCGAGGACCGACGGGATCGAGCGCAGCAGCGCCTGGGTATAAGGATGGCGCGGCGCGTGGAAGATCGTGTCGACGGGTCCCGACTCGACGACCTTGCCGAGATACATCACCGACACGGAATCGGCCATCTCGGCGATCACGCCCATGTCGTGGGTGATCAGGATCACCGCGAGATTGCGCTCGACCTGGATCTTGCGGATGAGTTCGAGGATCTGCGCCTGGGTGGTCACGTCGAGCGCGGTGGTCGGCTCATCCGCGATCAGGATGCGCGGCTCGGCGGCGAGCGCGAGCGCGATCATCACGCGCTGGCGCAGCCCGCCCGACAGCTCGAACGAATAGGAGTCGACGCGCTGCTCGGGTCGGGGAATGCCGACCAGCTGCAGCAGCTCGATCGCGCGTGTCCTGGCTGCCTTGGCCGACATCACGCGATGCAGGCGGATGGCTTCGACGACCTGGTTGCCGATGGTGTGGAAGGACGACAACGAACTCATCGGCTCCTGGAACACATAGCCGATCTCGCCGCCGCGAATATCGCGCATCTCGGCGCCCTGGTCGTCGATCGTGACGAGATCGACAACGCGTCCGTCGCCACGCCGCAGCAGCATCTCGCCGTGCTCCACTTTGCCGGGGCGCTCGACGATGCGCAGGATCGAGCGCGCGGTGACGCTCTTGCCGCAGCCGGACTCGCCGACGATGCCGAGCGTGCGCCCGGGATAGAGATCGAATGACGCGCCGTCGACCGCACGCACGATACCTTCGTCGGGTCGAAAGAAGGTTTCGAGCCCGCGCACCGATAGAATGGGATCAGCCATACGGATCCGCCGCATCGCGCAATCCATCGCCCAGGAAGTTGAAGGCGAGGATGACGATGATCACCGGCACGGCCACGATCAGGAGCCAGGGCGCGAGGCCGAGCGCCTGGATGTTCTGCGCGTCCTGCAGCAGCACGCCCCACGAGATCGCGGGAGGGCGCAGGCCGAGTCCGAGGAACGAGAGCGTCGTCTCGCTGATGATCATCGCGGGCAACGCGAGGCTGACCGCGGCGATGATGTGCGAGAGGAAGGACGGCACCATGTGGCGGAAGATGATGCGCAGCCGCGACGCGCCGGCGAGTTCGGCCGCGGTGATGAAGTCCTCTTCGCGCAGCGCCAGGAAGCGGCCGCGCACCACGCGCGCGAGCTCGGTCCAGCCGATCAGCGAGATGATCACCGTGATCGCGATATAGACCTCGATCACCGACCAGGTGTTGGGCAGTGCCGCGGCAAGGCCCATCCAGAGGGGGATGGTCGGGATCGAGCGCAGGATCTCGATGAAGCGCTGGATCACCGTGTCGACCACGCCGCCATAGAGTCCGGATATGCCGCCGAGCAATACGCCGAGGAAGAGGGACAGGCTGACGCCGATCAGTCCGATCGTGAGCGAGGTCCGCGTGGCGAGCATCAGGCGCGACCACAGATCACGGCCCAGCTGGTCCGTGCCGACGAGGAAGAGTGCATCCTCAGGCTTGCCGCGATCGAGGCCGAGAATGTGGCGGTTGGTCTCGATGATCCCGAAGAGGCTGTAGCTGTAACCCTCGGCGAAGAGTTTGAGATAGCGTTTGTCGGCAGGATCGGGAGCATAGATGAGCTTGAAGGTGCGCATATCGCGTCTGCCCTTCAGGGCGTAGACATGCGGCTTGAAGCTGCCGTCCTCGTCGAACCAGTGGATCGCCTGGGGCGGGATGTAGCTGCGTCCGGCTTCGGTCGTGTGCGGGTCCGTGACGGCCAGGAAATCCGCGAACAGCGCGCCGACATAGAACAACAAGACGATGATGCCGCTGGCGACCGCAAGCTTGTGCTTGCGGAAGCGCCACCACGTGAGCTGGAGCTGCGTTGCCGCCGCGACCTTCTCTTCCGCGACCGTGATCAGCGGTGCCGCAGGTTGAGCCGACGCGCTCATCCGCTCATTCCCGCCCGGATGCGCGGGTCGATCCACATCAAGATCAGATCGGAGATGAAGGTGCCGATGACCGTGAGGACGCCGAGCAGCAGCACGATCGTGCCTGCGAGGAACATGTCCTGCGCGATCAGCGAACGCAGCAGCAGCGGTCCGACGGTCGGCAGCGACAGCACCAGCGACACGACGATCGAACCGGAGACGACGAAGGGCAGCAAGTAGCCGATCGTGCTCGCAAAGGGATTGAGCGCCGCGCGCACCGGATACTTCATGATCACGCGCCATTCCGGAAGGCCACGGGCGCGTGCAGTCGTCACGTAGGGGCGCCGCAACTCGTCGAGCAGGTTGGCGCGCATGATGCGGATGAGCTGCGCGGTGCCGGCAAGGGCGAGGATCGCCGCCGGCAGCGGCAGGTGCTTCAAAAGGTCCCAGACCTTACCGGCGGTCCAGGGTGCGATCTGATACTCGGCCGAGAACAGGCCGCCGATATTCAGGTCGAACAGCTTGAAGCCGAAATACATGATGATCAGGGCGAGCAGGAAATTCGGCACCGCGAGTCCGGCGAAACCGACGAAGGTGAAAATGTAATCGGCGATCGAGTACTGGCGCACGGCCGAGTAGATGCCGATGGGCAGCGCGATGCCCCAGGTGATGAGGATCGCGGCGATCGAGATCACGATCGTGAGCCAGAGCCGGTCGCCGATCACCTCGAGGACTGGCCGGCCCCATTCCATCGACATCCCGAAATCGCCGCGTACGACCTTCGCGATCCACTTCCAGTATTGGACGTAGATCGGCCTATCGAGGCCGTATTGCTCGCGTAGCAGCTGCGCCTCCTCGGCGCGCACGGCGGAGCCTGAGGCGGCGAGGTTGGTGATGTAGGTGTCGACGAAGTCGCCGGGCGGCAGCTGAATGATGACGAACGAAACGACCGAGATCGCCCAGATCGTGATCAGGGCGAGCGCGAAGCGGCGAAGAATGTAGGAGATCATGAATCAACAGCCCCCGGACGATGATGTCCGGGGGCTGTGATCCTGTCGAAGCGGCGATTTAAGCATCAGTTCTTGTAGAACCACGTCTCCGGATGCGCGCCGCCCGGCGTCCGGCAATGCTGCGCGATGCAATTGCGGGCCGGAATGTTGCCGAGCCGGTCGCTGACCAGGCGCACGCCCATAATTGCCGAGGACTGGCCGACCGTGGCGATGCCGTATTGCTGGTCGATCACGATCTTCCAGATCTCCTGCGCGGTCTTGATCCGGTCATCGGTCTTCTGGCCGGCCGCCGAGCGGTAGAGGTCGAAGATCTTGAGGATTTCCGGATCGTCCGGCTTCTTGCCCTGCGCGCCGCCCGAGACGTACCACTTGCCGTGCTCCGGTCCCATGAAGGCCTCGCTCGGCGGCCCTTCCACCGGAATGGCATGGCGCGGGAACAAATAGAGCAACTCGGTGCCGCCGTTGTTCCACACCATGATGTGGTGCTCGTTGTTGAAGGTGCGCGTCATGGCGAGGGTGCGCTCAGTGTCGCGCACGTCGGCCTGGATGCCGACCTTCGACCATTGGTCGGCCACCATCTCGCTGATCTTCGGCCAGGGCAGGAAGGCCTGCACCGCCTGGATCTGGAGCCGCAGGCGCTGGCCGTTGTCGGTGCGCAGGCGGAAGCCCTGCGCGTCCTTCTTGGAAAGGCCGATCTTGTCGAGCATCTCGTTGGCCATCTTCGGATCGAAGGTCGACCATTTGTCGCGCCAGCCCGCGCCCGGGAAGTACGGCAGCGATTCACCCGGCGCAGCCGAGCCGGGCACCGCAACGCCGAGCCAGAACGCCTCGTTGAGCTGCTTGCGATCGACTGCGAGCGACAGCGCGCGGCGGAAATCCGTGTTGCGCAGCCACTTCGCGACCTCGGGATCGGAATCGAAGCTCTGGTTGAAGTAGTAGACCGCATCGGAGCCGTTGAGCGCGAGGTCGAGATGGACCTTGTACTTGCCGCGTGCCTGGTTCTCGAGGATCACCGGCAGCTTGCCGATGTCGATGTGGCGCTCCTGCAGATCGTACTCGCCGGCCATGGCGCGCAGGTTCAGCACCTCGAGATTCTCGGCCAGCGTCATGACCACGCCGTCCATGTAGGGCAGCTGGTTGCCCGCCGTGTCGACCGCCCAGTAATAGGGGTTGCGCTCCATCACCCACGTCGCCTTGTTGATCGCCTGGGTGGTCTTGAAGGGGCCGAGCACCGGCAGCTCGGGATTGAGCGACCAGTCTTTCTTGAAGTGCAGGCGCGCGACCCAGCTGTCATAGCCCTCGGCCTTCGCCGCGGCATTGGCCCCGTCGACGCCGCCCGGCGCGTATTTCGGCAGGAACTGCTTGAGGTAATGCGCCGGCGCATAGGCGCCGTGGCTGCGCTTGTCCGATTGCCGCACCGCCTGGCCGCCGCCGATCAGCGTGTCGCCGGCCATCAGCTCCTCGAACAGGAAGAACGGCACGTCGAATTCGAAATTCACCGTGTAGTCGTCGACCTTGACGATCCGTCCCGGCTTGCCCTGCGGGGTCATGTCTGGGATCCCCGCCGGCACGATGTCCTTGTTGCCGTAGATGTCCTCGAACCAGAAGACGAAATCGTTGGCGGTCATCGGCGCGCCGTCGGACCATTTGAGGCCGCGCCGCAGAAACAGTGTGAAGACCTTGCCGTCGTCGCTCTGCTTCCACGCCTTGGCGAGCGACGGCAGCGGCTTGGCGCCGGTGTGGTCGACCAGCATCGGGCGATCCGAGGCGTTGATGCGGTTGCCGTTCTCGTTGTCGCCCGGACCGGTGAAGCCGCGGCGCCAGACGCCCCCGTATTTGCCGATCTCCTTGACCGGCTTGATGACCATCAGATCTTGCGGCAGGCGGTCTTTCACGGCAGGCAGTTTGCCCTGCTTGACGAGCTCCGCGAGCTGCGGTGCTTCATTGAAGGTCTTCGGCCATTGCGCCTGATCGGTGATGATCGTGATGCCCTCGGGCTGGCCGACGAGGCCGGATTGCGAGAGCGCAGACTGCGCTGAAGCTTCCAGGACCGGCGCCATGCCGATCACCAAGGCGGTGCCCAAGGCCAAGCGGGCCAGGAACGACACTCTCGATTTCATG
>JANNTF010001058.1:0-3090 GCA_031403455.1 Alphaproteobacteria bacterium
CACCATCGCGACGCCGTACCAGACGAGCGGCAGGAGCAGAGCGAGCGTCACGACATAGCTGGCGATGGCGACGGTCCGGCGCGCCACACCCTTCAACACCACCATCACGACATCGACCACGATATGCGCCCCGCGGCCGAAAGCGAGCGCGGCGCCGAGAAAAATCTCCCAGGTGAATGCGTAGCGCGCGATCTCCTCGGTCCACGAGGCGGGATCGTCGAGCACATAGCGCGTGAAAACCTGCCACGTCACCGCGCCCACCATCATCGCGAGCAGCAGGGCGATGGCGGCGAAGAGCGTGCGGTCGAGCTGGCGGAGGAGAGTCTGCATGCGACGAGCGAAGCCGGGGTCGGACCCCGAGTTGGGGCCGACCCCAGTCCAGTTCACGCGTTCTTCACCGCGTCGTAGAAGCCGGCGACCCATTTCTTCTCGAATTGCTTGGGCAGGTCGGCGAGGGCGGCCGTGAACTTGTCGACATCCACCGGGTTGAAGGTCATGCCCTTCTCCTTGAGCTTCTGCTCGAGGCCGGTCTCGTCTTCGGCCTGATAGCGGTCCTCGAGCGTCGCCATCTCGCGCAGACTCTCCATCACGATGGTCTGCTGATCGGCCGGCAGACCCTGATACCAGCGATCACTGACCGCGATGTGATAGCCGCCGCGGATGTGGCCGGTGAGGTTGACGAATTTCTGCGCCTCGAAGAACGAGGCGGTGAAGATCAGCTCGAGCGGGTTTTCCTGCCCGTCGATGATGCCTTGCTTGAGCGCGAGGAAGATCTCGGGAAAGGCCATCGGCGTCACGGTCGCGCCGAGCGCCTTCCAGGCCGCGAGATAGGTCTCGAGTTCGGGTACCCGCAGCTTGAGGCCGCGGACATCGGCCGGCGTGGAGACGGCGCGGTTGCTGGTGAGATAGCGAGGACCGCGATTGCACCACGCGACATGACGCAGTCCCTTGCGCTGCAGAAGGGCGTCGTACATCGGCTTCGCCATCGCTCCATCGACCACGCGGCGGAAATGCGCCTGGTCGCGCAGCAGATACGGGACGTCGATGATCTGGCCCCATTCCGGCACGATGTTGCCGATGAGATAGCTGCCGAAATACCCGACCTGGATCGACCCGAGCTGCACCGATTCGACCATGTCGCGCTCGCCGCCGAGCTGCCCGCCGGGGAAGACCTGGACGGTCATCGCGCCCTTGCTGCGCTCCGCCACCAGCTTGGCGAAATCATTGGCGGAGCGATCGGCGGCGCCGCCCTGATTCATGATGTAGGCGATGCGCAGCGTGCGCGGCTGCTGCGCGAGAATCGCCGGCGCCGCGAGTGTGCCCGCGCCCAATGCCGTCGCGCCGAGCGCGCTGCGCTGCAGCAGATTGCGTCGCGACCAGCCGCGGCACGATTTGTCGATTTTCATGTTTCCCCCTTTTCGAAATCGCGGCATCGTCGTGCCGACATCGATGCGTGGCATGTTAGGCTCTTCCTGTCATCCGTCAACGCGGCCGAGCCGCGCTATCCATGCACCAGACCAGGGGGAGATATCTCATGAGCCGAAATCACCTGACGATCGTAGCGGCGCTGATCGGCGTCGCCATGTTGGGAGTGCAAGCGGCGAGCGCGAAATGCAGCCCGCCGACTTCCACCGGCCGCCAATCGCAGCAGACGCAGAACTCGTTCATCTATTTCGATACCGGCAGCGCCAAGCTGAAGGATGCCGAGCGCAAGAAGATCGTCGAGCAGGCCAAGGCGGCGAAGGCGAATTACGTCCAGCTGATCTGCTTGCGCGGCACGACCGACAAGCAGGGCGACCCGAAGGCCAATGAGAGATTGTCCAACGCGCGTGCGCAGGCCGTGGCCGCCGAACTCGCGAAGAACGGCATCGCGCGCAAGATGATCGAGACCGAGGCGCTGGGCGAACCGGGTGGCGGCATGCTGGGCAGCCTGGACCGGAGCGCTAACGCCGATCGCAGAGTCGAGATCCGCTTCACGCGCTGAACGAACCCGGCGGCCGCAGGGGCGTCGATCCCGTGCGGCCGCCGGCGCGCGATGACGATCAGGCGGCGTGGATCGCCGCGGCGAGTTCGGTCTCCGGCGGCGCCGCGACCTGCACCCAGCCTTCGACGGTGGTGCGATACGTCACGCGACGATAGCTCTGATAATCGCCGATCGCCGTGTGCAGGACCATCGGGTTCGCCCACATCGTCAGCGTGCCCTGTTCCCAGCGCAATCGGCACATGTACTCCGGCCGCAAGGCGCAGCTCAGCAGATAGTCGATGATCGGCTTGCTCTCGGCCTCGGTCATGCCCTTGAAGCGGCGGATCACGCTGTTGACGAGGACGTAGCGGCGACCGGTCGCGGGCTGCACGCAGAGCACGGGATGCTCGGCTTCAGTCGAGTCGACGTCGGCTTCCTTGGCGCCGATGCCGAGGCGAGCGCTCTTGGCATTGATCGCGTAGACGCCCTGGCCGCTATGCACGCCGGTGAGTTGCTGCAGCATCGCACGCATCGCCGGCGACAGCGCCTGATAGGCCTGGATGAGGCTCGTGAAGCAGGTATCGCCGCCGACCGGCGGGATCTCCTCGCCGTAGAGCATCACGATTCCCGGCGGCTTCGCCATCCAGGCGAGATCCATGTGCCAATGATCGCCGATGACCCGGTCCGCGTCATTGGGCTCGCGCACGAAGCGCACGATGTCCTCGAGGCCTTCGAGCGGCGTGTGCACGGGATTGCCGCTGAACGGCCCGAAGCGTCGCGCGACCTCGTGCAGCTTGCGCGGCGTGAGTTTCTGATCGCGCACGGCGAGCGCCAGATACTTGTCGAGCGCGCGGCGCAGATCGGCGATGGTCGCATCGTCAGGACCTGCGGCGAGATCGATGCCGCGGATCTCCGCGCCAAGGACGCCGGTGAGCGGATGAACGTCGAAGCGCTTGAACTCGGCATCGCGATGCATGGCGCGCACTCCTCGGATCGGTGTTTGGATTTCAGGCCAATCTATGGAGCCGCGAATTGCACTGTCAACGATACGCCTGCGCGACGCCAGGCAGTTCTCATCGCCCCTCCTCGACTCGAGGAGGGGCAGCGCGCGAAGCGCGCGGGGTGGT
>JANNTF010001059.1:0-2376 GCA_031403455.1 Alphaproteobacteria bacterium
GCCCCTCCTCGAGTCGAGGAGGGGCGACGAGTACCGGCTGGCGTGAGCCCGGAAGATGTGTGCATCCCGTAGCTCGAAGTGAGGAGGGGCGACTCATTTTATTCTCGTCGTCCCTCCTCACCTCGAGGAGGGACAGGCCGCGAAGCGGCCAGGGCGGTGAGGCTCAGTCGATGCCGCGCCACGGCTTCGGATCGAGGGGCGGCGTCGTCACCTTGTAGATGTCGGTGATGCGCGGGGCCTTCGCGAGTTTCTTCAGGTCAGGCACCGGGCGGCGAAGCTCCGCATCACCCGCGACGGCTTGCTCGATCGAATGCGCGGCCCGCAGCGTGAAGAGATCGGCGGCCGCGGGGCCGGTGATCATCATGCCGAAGGGCGTGCCCGTCGGCTCGAGCCCCATCGGCAGCGACAGGCTCGGATTGCCGGTCAGCGAAATCATGTAGGTCGGCGAGAACCACTGGAAATACGTGGCGAGCCGCTTGCCGTTGATCTCGTTCATGTAGAGCTGGCCCCACGGGAAGGGCGGAATGGCGACCGTGGGCGACAGGATCAGATCGTACGCCTCATAGACCGCCTGCACGGCGCGGTAGATGCGCGTCTGCTCGGCTTGCGCCCAGGCGACATCGGCGGCCGAGTAGCGCAAGCCCTCCTCGTAATTGGCGATCATGTTCGGTCCGAGCAGGTCGCGATGCTTGGCGTAGTTCGCGCGCTGCGCGTTCAGCATCCCCGTCGCGCGCAGCACGCCGAAGGCGTCATGCGCGCGGCCCATGTCCGGAGCGATGCGATCGCAGGCGCGAAACAGCGAGCGCAGCTTCGCGATGCGCTGGCGGAAAGTCTTGGCGATGCGCGCATCGACCGGGCAGATGCCCCAGTCCACCGTGTAACCGACGCGCAATTGCGCGAGATCGATCGCCTGCGGATCGAGGAACACCTCACCATCGATCGGCCTCGACAGCGGATCGCGCTCGTCGAAGCCGGCCTGCGCCGAGAGCAGCAGGCAGGTATCGGCGACCGTGCGTCCCATCGGGCCCTGAGTCGGAATCATGTTCCAGCCCTGGGCGCGCTTGTCGGTCGGCACCAGGCCGGGCGACGGGCGAAACCCGACCACGCCGCAGAACGCGGCGGGGATGCGCAGCGATCCGCCGCCATCGGAGCCGGTGCAGATCGGCAGCATGCCGGTCGCGAGCGCGACCGCCGAGCCGCCGGACGAGCCGCCGGGAATGCGCTTGGGATCGAAGGGATTGCCAGACGGACCATAGACCGGGTTGTTCGAGTTCGCGCCGGCGCCGAATTCCGGCACGTTGGTCTTGCCGACGACGATCGCGCCGGCCGCGCGGCAGCGCGCGACCATGCGGTCGTCGCGCTTCACGCGGTTGTTGCGGAAGATGGGCGAGCCGAAACTGTTGATCAGCCCCTCGGCATCGTCGAGATCCTTCACGCCGAGCGGCAGCCCATGCAGCGGCGGCAATTCGTCACCGGCCTTGACCGCCTTCTCGGCCGCCCGCGCCTCCTTCTCGGCGCGCGCCCAGATCGTGTCGGTCACCGCCTTCACGGCATGGTTCACCGCGTCGATGCGGCCGCGGCAGCTGCGCAGCAGCTCGACCGGCGATAGTTGCCTGGCCCCGATCAGGCGACGCGCCTCGACCGCGGAGAGATCGCAGGGCTCGGTCATCTCAGTCTCCTCGCGGGCGCGAATTCAGTTTTCTTCGTCGCGCGGCACGCGAGGGCGACATCGCTTCGCCCTCGCGGCCGTGCCCGATCACTTCACCGACACGTTCCAGCCGCGCGTGATGAAGTAGGGCGTGAAGCCTTCGATATTCGCGCGCGTCCCCTGCACCTTCGGCAGGATGCCGAGCGGCAGCGCCATCACCTGGTCGTAGGCGCGCGCCTGCGCCTTCTCGAAGGCGGCGATGCGGTCCTCGAGTTTCGGCGCCGACAAGCCGCCCGACCATGCCGCCATGAACTCCGGATCCGATTTGTTGTCCCTCGGCTTGTGGACGTTGAACGGGTCGCCGAGGAAGCGCAGCGATTGCAGGCCGCCCTGCGCGACGACCGAGGTCCAGCCGGAGAAGAAGAAGTTCCAGCCGGTGAGGTCCTTGTTGCTCTTGTCCAATGCGGCCGGCCAGTCGAGCACCAGCAATTCCGAATTGATGCCGACGGCCTTTAGCTGCTCGTTCATCATGACCGAGGCGTTGTACATCTGCACATAGTCGCGATTGGTCAGCAGCACGACCTTCTCGCCCTTGTATCCGGCCTCCTGCAGTAGGCGCCGCGCCTTGGCCTTGTCCTTCTGATTGTAGAGTTCCTTGCCGGCATCCGAGTAATAGGGGCTGCTGCGGAACTGGAAGGCGTGGCCGAGCTTGTAGGCGCCGTCGCTGG
>JANNTF010001060.1:0-2873 GCA_031403455.1 Alphaproteobacteria bacterium
AGCGATTGCGCCGGTGCCAGGCGGGCGGCCAGCGGCGACCAGTCCTGCGTCTGCGCCCGCGCAAAGGCATCGGGCAGCCCCGCCACGGCGGCGTGCAGCGTGTCGTCCTGCTGCCATTCGGCAACAAGCGCCAGGGCCGCCAGAACGCTGGTGACAACCGATCGCATGACACGCGAGAAGAAGCTCGGCGCCAATCACGCGAGCCGCACGGTGTTCCTGATGCGCGGCGCCGATCGCAGCGGCAAGAACGATTTCCGCGTGCGGCTGTAGCCTCAGCGCCGCGACTTCACGCGGCCGATCCGCAGCAGCAGCAACGACAGGGCGGAGAGCACGGACGCCCCGGCGGTGACGGCGATCAGCGGCGCCTCGGATTGCGCGAGCGTCGCGCCGAGTACGACCGTCGCGAGGGCGCTGAATCCCATCTGAAGAAAGCCGGATAGTCCGGACGCGGAGCCGGCCAGCTCGGGATGCGTGCTGAGCGAGCCGGCGATCACATTGGGCAGGAAGAGGCCCGAGGCGAAGACGATCAGCGCCATCGGCACGAACAGCGCCAGCGGCGTCAGCGCACCGGCGGCGAGCAGCGCCAGCTGCAGCGCGACGCCGAGCAGCGCGACGGTCTGGCCGATGGCGATCATCCGCGCACCACCCCAGCGCACCGAGAAGCGACCGGCAAGAAAATTGCCGACGACGTAGCCGGCCAGCACGATCAGGATGTATTTGCCATAGGCGATCGGTGTATGTCCGAGCAGCCGCGTGAGCACATAGGGCGCGCCGGCGACGAAGCCGTACCAGGCGGCCATCGCGAACGCGGTGCTCAGCGTGAAGGCGAGATAGGCCGGCGAGCGCAGCAGCACGAGATAATTGCCGAGCAGCCGCATCGGCCCTTGGGCCTCCAGCCGCTCGAGCTTGGTCTCGTTGAGCCAGCGCAGCGCGCAGATCAGCGCGAAAACCGAGATGCCGGTGAGCAGGAAGAAGCTCAGCCGCCAACCCTGGCGCTCCTGGATCAGCGCGGCGAGCAGCGGCGAGAAGGACGCGCAGGATGCGATCGCCATCGTCGCATAGCCCATCAGGCTGGCGGCACGATCGCGCGGATAGCAATCGCGGATGATCGCGCGGCTCAGCACCTGACCCGCGCAGCCCGTCGCGCCTTGCAGCAGGCGCACGGCGATCAGCACGTCGATCGATTGCGCCGTCGCGCAAGCCAGCGAGGCGAGCGCATAGAGCGCGAGTCCGCCGAGCAGCACCGGCCGCCGGCCGAAGCGGTCCGAGAGCGGGCCGTAGATCAGCTGCCCGCCGGCGATGCCGATGAGATAGGCAGTGAGCGTGCGCTGCGCGCTGACGACGTCGACACCGAACTCGCCGGCCAGAATCGGAATCGCGGGAATGACGACGTGAAACGAGAACGGCCCGAGCACCGCCACGAGGACGACGAGCCAGAACGGCGGCAGGCGGGGCGGCGATGGCGTCAAGCTGGCAAGAACTTTCGCTGGCGATCTCGCGACGAGCTTCGCACGCAAGTACACTCGCCCGTGATGACACAGGCCGAGGGGGAGCCATGCAGATCGTGCTTCGTTTGCTGTGACGGGCATGTCGGCGAAGACGCCGCTGCGCATCGGCGGCGGCGCCGGATTCGCCGGTGACCGGCTCGAACCGGCGCTGATCCTCGTCGAGCGCGCCGCGATCGACTACCTGATCCTGGAATGCCTCGCCGAGCGCACCATCGCGATCGCGCAGAAGGACCGGCTCGCCGATCCCAGCCGCGGCTATGACGGCTTGCTGCTGCGGCGCATGGAGATGCTGCTGCCCGCGATCGCATCGCGCGGCGTGCGCATCGTCACCAATGCCGGCGCCGCCAATCCGCGCGCCGGCGCCGAAGCGGTGGCGGCGCTGGCGCGGCGCCTCGGCTTGCGGCTGAAGATCGCCGCCGTGCTGGGCGACGACGTGCTCGCGCAGATCACGCCGGACATGATGCTCGATGACGGACGCCGCATCCGCGATCTCGGTGAGATCGTCTCGGCCAATGCGTATCTCGGGGCCGAGGCGCTGCTGGAAGGACTCGAGACGGGCGCGCAGATCGTGATCTCCGGGCGCGTCGCCGATCCCTCGCTCGCGCTCGCGCCGCTCATGCATCACTACGGCTGGCGCAGCGACGATTGGACGATGATGGGCCGCGGCACTGCGATCGGCCATCTCCTGGAATGCGGCGGCCAGCTCACCGGCGGGTATTTCGCCGAGCCCGGCAAGAAGGACGTGCCGGATCTGGCGCAGCTCGGCTTCCCCTACGCCGATGTCTGGGACGATGGCCGCGCGATCTTCGGCAAGCCGCCGCAGACCGGCGGGCGCATCAGCCTCGCCACGGCAAAGGAGCAGCTGCTCTACGAGGTGCTCGATCCGAGCGCCTATCTGACGCCCGATGCGTCCGCCGATTTCACCAGCGTGGCGCTGCGCGATCTCGGCGACGATCGCGTCGAACTCAGCGCGGGCGGCGGCAATCTGCGCCCCACCCATCTCAAAGTCAGCGTCGGTTATCGCGCCGGTTTCATCGGCGAAGGCGAGATTTCCTATGCGGGTCCTGGCGCCGAGGCGCGGGCGCGTCTCGCCGGCGACATCGTGCGCGAACGCCTCGGACCGAAGATCGAGGAGCTGCGCGTCGATCTGATCGGCGTGGATTCGACGCATGGCCGCTCCTATGGCAACCGACCCGAAGCCTATGAGGCCCGGCTGCGCGTCGCCGGCCGGGCGCGCGATGCGGCATCGGCTGCGCGCGTCGGCGAGGAAGTCGAGGCGCTCTACTGCAACGGCCCGGCCGCCGGCGGCGGGGCGCGTCGATATGTCCGAGAGATCATCGGCGTCGCCTCGACCTTCATCCCGCG
>JANNTF010001061.1:0-9156 GCA_031403455.1 Alphaproteobacteria bacterium
ATCGCCTGTCCCTCCTCATTCGAGGAGGGACGACGAGTACAGGCAGGCGTTTCGCGCGGGAGATGGATGTGTGCATCCCGTAGCTCAAGTCGAGGAGGGACGACGAGAATTCATTGTCGCCCCTCCTCCACTTGAGGAGGAGGGGCAGCTCGCGCGTCAGCGCGAGCGGGGTGGTGAGGCAGTGGCGTTGCCTTCCAGCACATGCGTTGCGACCTCGCCCGTCGTGGTGCGCCAGACCTGGTCGTAGGCGGCGAGGTTGCGCAAAGCTTCGTCGAGATAGCGGATGCGGTGGGGCATGCCGATCAGCCAGGGGTGGAGATGGAGCGCGAAGAAACGCCCCGAGACGGCGCCCTCTTCCCACAGCGTCTCGAAGGCTTCGCCGATGATCTCGGGATAGCGCGGCGTGAGCAGGCGGCGGTGCCACAGCAGTTGCACGTCGTCCCACTCGGATTGATTCGGGATCGAGATGAACGGGCGCCCGATCGTCATCGCGTAGGGCTGATCGTCGTTGGGCCAGTCGATGACATGGGTGAGACCGGCTTCGGCGAGCAGGGACGGCGTGCGTGTGGACTCGCCGTAATCCTGGCCGGCCCAGCCCTCGGGCCGCGTACCGGTCGCGCGATGGAGCGCGTCGATCGAGGCGGCGATGAAATCCCGTTCTTCAGCCTCGGACATCCGGCTGGTGAGCATGCGCGTGGCGTGATTGCCGTGCGCGATGAACTCGGCACCGCGATCGAGGCACGCATCGATCAGCGCCGGATAGAACTCCGCCACCGCCGATCCCGCCGCGACATTCGCCTTGAGCCCGTAGCGATCGAGCAGATCGAGCACGCGGAACACGCCGATGCGATTGCCATACTCGCGCCAGGTATAGGCGCGGTACTCGGGCGTGAAAGTCCCGTAGATATCCTTGAAGCGCGGATCGCGCACGGCATCCGCGGGCGGCTCGAGTTCCCAGTGCTCGAGATAGAGCACGACGCAGGACGCGACGCGGGCGCCATCGGGCCAGACGAACCGCGGACGCGTCGGCAGCGGCGAATAGGCATAGAGCGCGTGATCCATCCCGCGTTGGCGCGTGGTCATCGCGCGGCTCCCGGACGGCGATCGCGCGGCCGGCGCAACGGCGCTTCGGCCTGGAGATGCGCCTCGATCAGCGGCAGATGGTTCGCGATGTACCAATCCGCGATCTCCTCGCCGGTCGCCTTCCACACCAAATCATGGCCGAGGATGTAGGCGAGCGCGCGGTCGAGATGTTTGATGCGATGCGGCTGGCCCATCATGTACGGGTGCAGCGCGATACACATCACGCGGCCGCTCTCGGCGCCTTCGCGGTAGAGCACGTCGAAATGATCGGTGATCATGCGCGCGAATTCCTCGGCCTCGATCGCGTGGCGATAGACCATCGCGTCATTGATCTCCATCTGGTAGGGGATCGTGATCAGCCGGCCGCTGCGCACCTTCATCGGGAAGGGCTGATCGTCGTGATACCAGTCGCAATAGTATTTGATCCCCGCCTCGGCGACGAGATCGGGCGTGTTGTGCGTGAAGGTCGCGGCCGGCGAGAACCAGCCCGCGAAGTCGCGGCCGGTGAGGCGGCGATGCGTGGCCTGGCAATCGGCGATGATCGCGCGCTCCTCGGCCTCGCTCATGTTCCAGTGATATTGCGTGTTGTAGATGCCGTGGCACATCACGTCCCAGCGCCGCTGCTCCATCGCGGCGAGGATCTCCGGGTAATGCTCGAACACCGAGATGCTCAGCGATGCGGTGCAGCGGATGTCGTGGCGATCCATCACGTCGAACATCCGCCAGAGACCGACACGATTGCCGTAATCACGGCTGCCATAGCCGAGCACATCGGGATGCGGCGAGCGCGGCCAGGGATCACGCGAGCGGATCGGGTCGGGCAGATACTCGTAATGCTCGATGTTCGGCACGACCCAGAGCGCGACGCGTGCATCGTTGGGCCAGCGCAAGCGCGGCCGCGTGCCGATCGGGGAGTAGATCACGCGATCAGGTTCCATCACGCCTCACCGCCGCTCGAGGCGCGCCACGAAGACGCGGCCGAAATAGCGCAGCGCGCCGTCGAGGCGCGTCGCGTCGGCTATCGCCGCCAGGGAGATCGCGAATTCCTCCGCGATGTGGAAGCGCTGGGCTAGTTCACGGCGCAACGCGAAGGACGAGAGCGGCACGAAGGGCCCCTGATTGGGGACCATCTCGCGCGAAAGCTGCCGGCGATAGTAGAGCCCGTAGCGCGACCAGCGATTGCGCGCCGTGATCACCGCGACGCCACCGGGCTTGAGCACGCGCGCGACCTCGTCGAGCATCGCCCGATGATCGGGCATGTGCTCGAGCACTTGTGGCAGGAACGCCGCGTCGATGCTCGCATCCGCGTAGGGCAGCTTGCCGCCGGCGAAGAGATCGGCATGCACGTTCACGTCGGACAGCCCCTCCTGGCGCAGACGCTCCAGGATGAAACTGTGATTATGCGGCGAGAGCTCCGCGAGATGGAGATGCACGCCGGCGCCGTAGCGCCGCCGCAGCTCGACCGAATACGTGCCGCCCCAGGGCATGATCTCCAGGAGATGCGCGCCCGGCGGCAGATCCGGCAGCGTGTCGATCTCCAGCCGGGTCGCGTCGCCCTGCCGCCGCGATTGATAGACGCCGGTCAGCGGCGATTTCGCCCACACCGCATAGCCGCGGAAATCGGCGATGCGATCCCAACCCCACGCGACCGGATCCCATTGCGCGAAGGGATTGTCGGCGTTGCGGATGCGCGTGTACGGATAGGCCGGCGCGGGCTTCACGGGGTAGATCGCCGACGCGGGACGCGTGAAGCCATTCCAGGAATGGATCTCCGCCACCGGTCGACGCGGCGCCTTGATCCGCGGCGCGCTCGATTTCGGGCGGCCGATGGCGAGGGCGCCCTGGATCTCGAAGATCGGCGGCACGCCGAGCATCGCCGCGATCTTGCCGGTATCGCCGATGCCGGCATTCCAGATCGCGGAGAACCCACGCAGATGCGCGCTGAGCATCATGTGATAGCAGGCGCCGGCGACGCTCTGGACGATCGAGAATTTGTCGTGCGTCCAGCCCTTCTGGAAGCAGAGATAGATGATCACCGAGCAATGCGCGAAATGCAGATTGCCGCCCGAGATGTCGCGCGCGCGCAGCTTGAGTGCTTGATCGCTGACCACGATGAAGTGCCAGTTCTGATGGTTGCACGATGACGGCGCCTCGATGCCGTCGCGCAGGATCGCTTCAACCTCGTCGCGATCCATCTCGCTGTCGTCGAAATCGCGGCAGGAGAGTCGTGTGGCGAGCCGGGCGAGGATCGCGTCCACGGAGGGGCTCGGTTGCGACATGACGGGAAGCGGCTTTGCCATGGTCGTTTGTATAGCCCATCATCGATCGAGATGGTCGCGTTTGCACCCGGGCCGGGAGTGGTTGACATGGGCGCGACCGCAGACATTATCGGCCTCGCGGAATTTTGACATCGGTCTCGGAAGGATTGCGACGATGAAACTCATTCGGACGATGATGTTGGGCGGCGCGCTCATCGCGCTCGGCGCCCTTGGCGCCCAGGCTCAGGAGACTCTCAAGATCGGCGCCATCGGCAGCTTGTCGGGCGGCGGCACGGCGTGGGGTCTCGCGATCCAGCGCGGCACGGAGCTCGCGATCGACGAGGCGAATGCCGCGGGCGGCGTCAAGATCGGCGACAAGAGCTACAAGATCGAACTGATCATGTACGACGACCAGTACAACGCGCAGGGCGGCAAGACCGCGGCCGAGCGTCTGGTCCACCAGGACAAGGTCAAGTTCATCATCGGGCCGATCGGCTCGGGCCCCGTGCTCTCCACGATCTCGGTCACGACGCCGGCCGAAGTGCTCGTGCTCTCGAACGGCTATGCGCCGGGCATTCTGCGCAACGAGGCGAAGGCGCCGTATAATTTCCGCATGACGAACACCAACGACGAGTATTCGGAGGCGTTCGTCAAATGGGTCAAGGAAGGCCTGCCCAACGCCAAGAAGATCGGCTTCATCGTGCCCAATGACGCGATCGGCCAACAGGTCGCGCCGGGCTTGAAGAAGATCTACGAGGCCGCGGGCTTCGAGGTCTTCTACGAGATGTACGAGCGCGGCTCGAAGGAGTTCATCCCGCTGCTCACGCGCATGATCGCGGCGCGCGTCGACACTTTCGACGTGAACTTCAACGCGCCGGGCGAGGCGGGGCTGCTGGTGCGACAGGCGCGCCAGGCCGGTTTCCGCGGGCCGATCATCCAGGCCGGCGGTCCGTCGGTGCCGGAGATCTTCGAGGTCGCCGGCGCGCTCGCCAAGGGCTTCCTCTCCTACGAGATGTTCGATTTCTCGTCGGAGTTCGGCCAGAAGCTGACCAAGGCCTACGAGGCGAAGTACGGCAAGGGCATCATCAACTCCCAGCTGCCGGCCTTCTACAACGCGACGCGGATTCTGTTCGAGGCGCTCAAGCGCGCCGGCACGACCACGGACGTGAAGAAAGTGCGCGACCAGGTCGAGGCGCTCGAAGGCTGGGATAGCGGCATCTACGGACCGGTGCGCTGGACGGGCACCGAGAAATACGGTGTCAAGCATCAGCTGCTGCTGCCGTTCTTCATCGTCGAACTGCAGGAAGACGGCACGACCAAGACGCGCGCGCGGGTCATTCCCTGATCTGACAGCACAAGCGGCGTGATGCGCGCCGCCGGGCGATCGTCCGGCGGCGCGTATCGCTTCGGGACCCCTCATGCTCGACGCGCTCATCGATCCGATCGGCCTGTTCTTCACCAACCCGATCCTGCTCGGACAGATGGTGGTGAACGGCATCAGCCTCTCCGCGATCTACGTCCTGGTCGCGCTCGGCTTCACGCTGCTCTTCGGCATCATGCGCGTGGTCAATTTCGCGCATGGCGAGTTCGCGATGCTCGGCGGCTTCTCGCTCTATTACCTCTATGGCGGCTTCACCATCCCGTGGCTGGGGCTGAGCATCAAGCTGCCCTGGCTGATCGCCGTGCCGCTCGCGGCGCTCGCGGTCGCCGTGCCGGCGCTGATCCTCGAGCGTCTCGTCTTCCGCTGGTTCTATCAGCGCATGTTCCAGAGCATGATCGGCCTGATGGGGCTGAGCATGATCATGGTGTTCGGCAGCTTGCTGATCTGGGACGCGCATGAGCGCCAGGTCCCCGCGGCATTCACGCGCATGATCGAGTGGGGCGAGGTGCTGCTGCCGCTCGACCGGCTGGTCGTGATCGGCGTGGCGATGGTCACCCTCGCAGTGTTCTATCTGTTCATCACCTACACGCGCGCCGGCCTCGCGATGCGCGCGGCGGCGCAGGATCTCGAGATCGCGGAGACCCAGGGCATCGACACGCGCAACATCTACCGCATCGCCTTCTTCGTCGCGGTGCTGCTCGCCGCACTTGCCGGCGCGCTCTTCGCGCAGACCTATACCGTCTCGCCTTTCATGGGCGAACGGCCGCTGATGGTCGCCTTCATCGTCGTCATTCTCGGCGGCATGGGCAGCATTCCCGGCGCCGCGCTCGGCGGGATCATCCTCGGCTTCACCGAGAGCTTCCTCGGCACGATGTACGGCGCCGCCGCCTCGGCGTTCGCCTCCTTCGGCGTCGTGATCCTGTTGCTGGTCTTCCGGCCCTGGGGCCTGCTCGGGACGCCGGAATAGCCATGGCGACCGCGAGCCTCGCCGCCGCACGCGACACGACCGGCACGTCGAGCGCAAGAGTCTGGGCGATCGCCGCGGTCGTCGCGGTGCTCGTGCTCTGGCCGCTCTTCACCCAGGACAAATTCTTCCTGCATGTCGGCACGCGGCTGTGCTTCGCGGCGATCGGCGCGGCGAGCCTGCATCTGATCATCCGCACCGGCCATGTCTCGCTGGGCCACACCGCCTTCATGGGCGTGGGCGCCTATACGAGCGTCTATCTCGTGATGCAGATGAAGCTGCCGTTCCTGGTCGGACTCGTCGCCGCGACCGGCGCCTCGGCGCTGCTCGCCCTGATCATCGGGCCGGTGATCCTGCGCCTGACGGGCAAGTATTTCGTGCTGATCACGTTCCTGCTCGGCGAGATCGCCCGCATGGTCTATGTCGACTGGCGCAGCGTGACCGGCGGCGCCAACGGCATCTTCGAGATTCCGCCGCCCACGCCGTTCTTCGCCGAGAAGATGCATTACTACTATCTCGCCCTCGCCGCCGCCGCCGCGGTGATCGCGTTCTGCGCGCGGCTGCTGAACTCCGAGATCGGTCGCGCGATGGAAGCGATCCGCGAAGGCGAGAAGCTCGCGGAATGTTCGGGCGTGCCGGTGATCCGCACCAAGATCACGATCTTCGTGATCGCCTGCGCGCTGGTCGGCTTCCAGGGTTCGCTGCAAGCGCATTACGAGACGCTGATCAGCCCGCAGCTCTATTCCTCGCTGGAATCCCTGAACTACGTGATCATGAACGTGATCGGCGGCATGCATACGCTGGTCGGTCCGCTGGTCGGCGCGGCCTTCATGATCATCGTGCCGGAGCTGCTGCGCGACTACGTGAACGCGCAGCACATCCTCTTCGGCGTCATCCTGATCGTAGTGATGGCAGGCCTGCCGACCGGACTCGTGGGCATGGGCGCGAAGCTGTTCGACATGCTCAAGCGGGTCGGGCGATGAGCGCGCTGCTCGAAGTCGAGGGGTTGTCGCGCAATTTCGGCGGCCTGGCCGCGGTCAGCGGCATCGGGCTCGAGGTCCAGGAGCGCGAGGTCTTCGGCATCATCGGCCCGAACGGCGCGGGCAAGACGACCGCGATCAATCTGATCAGCGGCGTGATCAAGCCGTCCGCCGGCCGCGTGCGCTTCCGCGGCGAGGAAGTCACCGGCTTGCCGCCGCACCGGCTCGTGCGCAAGGGCCTGGCGCGAACCTTCCAGGCGACCACCGTGTACGGCCAGCGCAGCGTCTACGAGAATTGTCTGCGCGGCGCCTATCTGCATCTCTATCCGGGTTTCATCCAGACCTTCTTCGACACCGCCCGGGCGCGCGCGATGCGCGACGCGGCCGCGATGCGCATCGAGGAAGTGCTGGGCTGGCTCGGCCTCACGGCGATGGCCGATGTGGTCGCGAGCAACCTGCCCTACGGCGCGCAGAAAACGCTCGGCCTCGCCATCGCGCTGGTCGCGCAGCCCGCGCTGGTGATGCTCGACGAGCCCGCCGCCGGACTCTCGGCCGAAGAGGCCGACCATGTGCGCGACACGATCCGCCGCCTGCGCGAGCGCGGCATCGCCGTCGTCGTGATCGACCACAACATGCGCTTCATGCGCGACATCTGCGATCGCATCTTCGTCATGCATCACGGCCAGGAACTCGCCCGCGGCACGCCGGACCAGGTGCTCTCCAATCCCAACGTCATCCAGGCCTATCTCGGCCGCGCCTATGCCCCAGCTCAAGCTTGAAGGTCTTCGCGTCCGCTACGGCGCGATCCTCGGCACCGATGGCATCGGGTTCGAGCTCGCCGCCGGCGAAACGCTCGCGCTGATCGGCGCCAACGGCGCGGGCAAGTCGAGCACGCTCAAGGCGATCCTCGGCATGGTCGAGTACCCCGAGGGGACGATCACCCTCGATGGCCGCTCGCTGAAAGGGCTGAAGCCCTCGGAGATCGTGCGGCTCGGCATCGGCTACAGCCCCGAGGGACGGCGCGTCTTCCCGCAACTCTCGGTCTACGAGAACCTGAAGATCGGCGCCTATTCGCGCGCGCGCGCGGAAGCCGCCGAGCGCATCGAGCGCATCTACGCGTATTTCCCGCGTCTCAAGGAACGTGCCCGCCAGAACGCCGGCAGCCTGTCGGGCGGTGAGCAGCAGATGCTGGCGATCGGCCGCGCGCTGATGTCGCGCCCGACCATCTTCCTGCTCGACGAGCCGTCCCTAGGCTTGGCGCCCGTGATCGTCGAGCGCATCGGCGAGATCCTGCGCGAGATCCAGGCCGCGGAAGGCCTGTCCGTCATCCTCGCCGAACAGAACGCCGCCTGGGCGCTGGCGATCGCGAAGCGCGCGGTGATCCTGGAGCTGGGACGCGTGACGTTGACGGGCCCGGCGGCGGCGCTGCTCGAGAACCCGCAGGTCCGGCGGGCCTATCTCGGGATCTGAGGGTCTCCGCTCGATCTTCGGCGTTCGCTTACATCTCGACGATGGACTTGAAGCCGCCCCAGAACATGCGTTTGCCATCGAAGGGCATCTTCTTGGGATCCATCATCGCGGCCAGACGCGGGTCCTTCATGACTTTGGCCATGACGCGATCACGATGCCCGCGCGATTTGTAGACGATCCACGCGAAACACACCGTCTCTCCGCGCTTGAGCTTGACGCTCTGTGGGAACGAGGTGTGCTTGCCCGGTTTCACGTCGTCGGCGATGCACTCGACGTACTCGAGCGCGCCGTGCTCGCGCCAAACCTTTCCGGCCGTCTGCGCCATCCGGCGGTACGCAGCGATGTTCTTGACCGGGACCGGCAGCACAAATCCGTCGACATATCGTGTCATGACTGACCTCCTCCGTGATTCCAACAGACGCAGGCGTCGCGCCTGCGGGGGTTTCATCCAGTGATTCAGATTACGACGTGGACCATGTCCCGTATACGTGGCTCAACGGCGAGTCGTTGCACGCGCCCAGGCGGGAGCGAGCACGCCACCCACCAACGGAATCATCGCCGCGCCCACCGCGAGGCCGACGAGCCCCGATCCCATGGCGTCGACCAGCCACGCGACCGCGTTTGCGAATGACGGCAGGCCTCGCGCGGCGGCATGCGCGGCACCTTGAATCAGATGCGCGACTGCGGGCAGGCCGAAATGCTCCAGGCCATGCACGATGATGCCGCCGCCCACCCAGATCATCGCGGCAGTACCGACGATGCCGAGAGCGCGCAGGAAGATCGGCATGCCGCGCACGAGCGCGCGCCCGAACGCCCGCACCAAGCGGTCGAAAAACGATGGTGATTCGCCGCGTGCCAGCATCACGCCCAGGTCATCGGCTTTCACGATCAGGGCGACCGCGCCATAGACGAAAACAGTGATGCCGATGGCGACCAGGGCGAGGACGATCGCGCGAATCCAGAACTCGCCCTGCGGTATGGCCGCGAGCGTGATCGCCATGATCTCTGCCGAAAGGATGA
>JANNTF010001062.1:0-3525 GCA_031403455.1 Alphaproteobacteria bacterium
ATGCGCCGGCTTGGGTCTCGCGAACACGATGGGGATGGTTGTGGTCGCCTTCTTGGCGATGAGCACGCTGGAGGTCGGGCCGGACACGAGCACGTCGACCTTCAGGTGGATCAATTCAGTGACCAACTCGGGCAGGAGTTCGGGATTCCCTTCTGCGTATCGTGCCTCAAAGATGATGTTTTGCCCCTCGACATAACCCAGTTCCCCGAGCGCCTGCCGGAATGCCTCGTCGAGCTGGGGAATGGGCGAAGCCGGTGAAACGATCCCGATTCGGTAGACTCTCGCCGCCTGCTGCGCCTGGGTGGCGACCGCCCCGGCGAGAAGGAGAAGGACAACGGCAAGCCGGACGACAATCGACTTCGCAACCGGCCTGCCCCGGAACGCCATCCATCGCCACGGAAAAGGATCTAATGTCCTCACTACCGCACTGCGCTCCTCTCATCTGCCCAACGTCGGAATTAACCGCCGCCGCTAGTAGTACTGTGTCAGCGAATCAGGTGAACGCCTGCGGAATCCGGGGATGCCGGACAGCGGCTCCCGTCAACGACTTCATGGGGTCATGCGTCCTGTTTGACGTCAAGTCCTGCCGCGCCTGACGTTGCCCTGTGTAGGCTGTCGCCCTTGAGCGTCAAGCGACGTGCGTTGGAGGAACCACTTGTTCGCTCGGCGATGATCCGATCGTGGATCGGCCGACTACACCCCATCATCCCCTCGCCAGCCCAGCGCTTGCCGCACGATCTGAGCGATCTGCGGCTTCTCCCTGAGGAAGGGCATTGGCCGGCAGGCGCGCATCGTGGCGACGCCGAGTCTCGCCATGCGCATGGCGGTGAAGACGCCGACGCCGAGGCGGGCGGACAGGGTGCCGGCGACTTTGTGGCCGAGGCCGCCGACGACGTCGGCGGTGAGGTCGGCGACGAGATCGGCGGCGGCGACCGCGGAGGCATTGGCGAGCACGCGGCGCAGCAGGACGAGTGCGCCGAAACCGCCGGGCCGGAAGCCATAGGCGCCGGCGACTTCGCGCACCATGCGCAAGGCGCGCAACAGCACGATCAGCGCGTCGAGGATGGCGAGCGGACTCGCGGCGGTCCCGACCGCGGAGTCGCGCACGGCGCGGCTGACCGCGTCGAGCGCGGCGCGATCGAGATCGCCCATCACCTCGCGCTCGAACAGCAGCAGGCTGTCGCGCGCCGCGTAGGTCTCGATCGTCATCGCCTGGAAGCGCGCGATGCCCGGGCCCGCTTTGGGTTGATCTGCGAGCTGGCGCATCACGCGCGCGACCCAGGGGCCGGTCACGCCGGCATGATCCTCGGCGAGCAGGCGCAGGCTCTCTTCTTGCAGCGCCTCGACCCTGGCGATGCGCCGGAACTCGGCGATCTCGCCGCGCGCCCACAGCGCGCCGGCCAGAAGCGTCGTGCCGATCAGGCCCGAAGCGATCCAGCCGAGACCCGGCGCGAAAGCGGCCGCGGCCGCGACGAAACCGACGAGCTGAAGCGTGGTGAAGAAGGCGAGGCTCGCGCCGAGCAGCAGCAGGAAGCGCCGGCGCCAGCGATTGACCGGCGGCACGAGCACCGGCGCATCGATGGCGGGTAGCGCGCTTGGCACGATCACCGGCGGCATCGGCTGCCGGCCGACGAATTCGGCGGCGTCGTAGAGTCCCGGTTTGATCGCGTCGCGTTCGCTCATCGCAGTCGATCCCCGATCAGATAATCGAGCGCCTTGTCGAGATTGACGTTGGGAAACGGCTTGTTCGCGAAGCCCGAGAGATCCGGCGGCGCGAAATCGGCATAGACGAAACCGTCCTGCGGCCATTCCACCGGCGGCTTGGGCGGGACGTCGCTGGGCACGAGCAGGCGCAGCACGCCCGGTTCGTCCTTGAGCATTCCACGGATGGCGGCGCGTTGGGCGCCGTCGTGCCGGATCCAGCCGTCCATCGTCGAGCGGATCGATGCCACCACGTCGAAGCGAATGCGCTCGTCCGCGATCGCCGCGCCCCAATCCGAGCCCTCGAAGCGCTCGGCCAGCAATTGGCGCACATTGAGATACTGGCTCGTCGTCACGTGATCGACCTTGGTGGCGGCGACGAGGACGCGATCGATGCGCGCGCGCAGCCAGTCGAGCCAGGGGATCTGGCGATAGCGAAAACTGGTGAGCACGCTGGCGAGCGCGGCGTGCGTGTCGGCCATCACGGCCGGGCCCTTGGCGAGCGCGCCGATGACATCGAACAGCACGATCTGCCGGTCGAGCTTGGCGAAGTGATCGCGAAAGAAACCCTCGACCTGTGTCCTGCGATAGGCGTCGTAGCGCGCTTCCATGGTCGCGAACAACGCCGAGCCGGCGAGTGCGGTCGGCAGCGGCGCCGGCGCGGTAGATGCGGCATCGGCCGCGCCGGCAAGCAGGCGGCCGGGCTGGAGGTGGCGAAAGCCGCGTGCGCGCAGACCGCGCAGCAGACTCGCATAGCCGTCGACCACGCGCGATGCCGCGTCGATCTGGGATGACGCCGTCGCGACATCGGCGATCCAGGCGCGGGCCTCGCCGCCGGCGTTGGTCGTCACACGCTCCACCGCCGCGTTCGACCAATGCGCGTAGTCCAGCCGCAGCAATTCGAGATCGAGCAGCCACTCGCCGGGATAGTCGACGATATCGATCGTCACCAGCGCCGGCGTGTCGCCGCCCGTGCCAAGACCCACACGGACGCCGCACAGCGCTTCGGTGGGGCGCGGCCAGCGCGGCGGCGTCGCGATCAATCCGGCGATGTTCTCGGCATAGGGAAAGAGCGGCAGATCGTCGAGCGGCTCGATGCTCGCCACGATCGGCGTCGGGCCCAGACGTGTCGCGAAGAGCGGCATCGCGCTGGGATGCGCGGCGGCGTGTGTCAGCGCATGGATGAGGCTGGTCGTGAACACGGTCTTGCCCGCGCCCGACAATCCCGTCACACCGATGCGGAGCTGATCGCGGCCGATCGCCGCCTGCGCCGTGCGCCAGACCTCATCGGCGCGTTCGCCGAGCCAGTTCAGCACGCGGCGGAGTTCAGCCTGTGCCATGGGTGCCGCGCCGCTGTCGGAATTTCAGGCGGGCTTGGCGCTGCGCGGATCGCGGCTCAGGCCGCGCGCATCCAGGTTGCGCAGATAATCGGCCCAGATGCGCTGCTGGTTCTCGCCGAGCTCGCGCAGATACTGCCAGGAGAAGATCCCGGTATCGTGGAGATCGTCGAATTTGATGCGCACGGCGTAATTGCCGACGGGTTCGAGCGCGAGGATGCCGACATGCAAGCGGCCGGCGACGACTTGCTTCTGCGAGGGCCCGTGACCCTGGACTTCGGCCGAGGGGCTTTCGACGCGCAGCAGCTCGGCGGGGTAGGCGAAGCTGCGTCCATCGTCGAAATCGACTTCGAGCCGCTTCTCCGCCTTCTTGAGCCGCAGCTCGACAGGCCAATGCTTGGTGGTGAAATCATTCATGAGGGGTGTGGCCTCAGCTCGGCTCGTCGAGCTTGCGGGCTTCGTCGATCAGCATGATCGGGATGCCGTC
>JANNTF010001063.1:0-3008 GCA_031403455.1 Alphaproteobacteria bacterium
GCGCGCGAAGCGCGCCAGGGTGGTGAGTCCCGTCACTTCCACTTGGCGAGGAACCACCGTGCGAACTCGTCGGGATGCGGAGTGAATTGCAGGTCTTTCGACAGGCCGTAATTCACATTGAAGTCGTAGAGCGGCAGCCAATAAGCCTCGTCGGCGATCTTGCGGAACGCCTTGGCGTAGTTGTCCTTGCGCACGGCCGGGTCGGGCGAGGTGTCGGCGATCTGCAGCCAACCCTTCACCTCGGCGTCGCCGACCAGATCATCGGCGTCGCCGCCGAAGAAATTGCCGCCGAGAAACACGACGTCGCCGACGCCATAGGAGCCCCAATTGGCCAGGAACAGCGGCAGGTCGCCGGCGCGCCATTTCTGCGCCGCGGGCGCGTATTGCTGCTCGTTGAGCGTCACACGGATGCCGACCTTGCCGAGATCATTGGCGATCGCCTCGGCAACCGGGCGCGGCATGCCCGCGAAGATCATCTCGATCGTGATCCCGCCGCCATGCCCCGCTTCGGCCAGCAAGCGCTTGGCCTTCTCCGGGTCATAGTCGTAGCGCGTCACATCCGTGATGCAGCCGAACTGCTTGGGATTGCACGCGGCATGCAGCACCTGCGACGCGCCGCCGACGAAGGCGTCGAGGATCGGCTTGCGATTGACCGCATGGTTGATGGCCTGGCGCACGCGCCGATCCTTGGTCGCGAAATCCTTGCTCTTGCCGCCGACCGCCATGGCGACATAGGCGACGCGCATGATCGGCGCGCTCACGATGTTGACATTCGCCACGCTGCCCATGCGCCGGGCCTGATCGGGCGGAATGCGCCAGATCCAATCGAGGCGGCCGGATGCGAGCTCGGCGTATTGCGTGTTCATCTCGGGGATCGTCCGCACCACGATGCGCTTGATCGCCGGCTTGCCTTTCGGGCTATCGGCGTAGTGCGCGTCGAAGCGCTCGAGCACATAGCGCGTGCCGGGCGTCATCTCCATCAGGCGATAGGGCCCCGTCCCGACCGGCTTCGCCGCCATGCCGCCCGAGCCGACTTCCTTGAAATAGGCCGCGGGGTAGATCGACAGCGCATCGGCGAGCATCTCGACCGCGCCGGCGAACGGCTTGGCCATGTTGATGCGGATCTTGAACTTGTCGAGCTTCTCGACATTCTTGATCCAGTCCACGGCGATGCGATAGCGCGCGCCATAAGCCGGATCGACGACGGTGTTCAGCGTGTAGACGACATCGTCGGCGTCGAAGCTCGCGCCATTGTGGAAAGTCACGCCTTCGCGCAGCTCGAATTCCATCGTGGTGGGATCGACGAAGCGCCAAGACTTGGCGAGCGCCGGTTTGAACTCGCCGGTGTCGAGATCCTTGTAGAGCAGCCCATCGAAGACATGACGGGCGAGGATCAGGCCCTCTCGGCCGGCGATCTTGTAGTTGTCGAGCGGCTCCGGCTCGAACGCCACGGCGACATTGAGCGTGTCATCGGCCTTGCCGGCGAGCGCGGGAGTCGCGCATGCCAGGGCCAGCGCGATAGCGGCGGCATTCCAGAAATATCTGCTCATCGATCCCTCTCCTGCGGTGCTGAAATCCAAGCCGACCGTGCCTGTTTCATCCCGTTGCGGCAAGCCGCCGGGATCGCGACGATCAGCGGCGCCGCAGCCCCTCGATCATCGAGCTCTTGAGCAGGAAGGCGCGGCAGCGCACCGGATCCGCCGCAACCGCCCGCAACTCGGCGAGGATGGCGCGCCGCCGCGCGGGATCGCGCTCCTTCATCCGGCTGCGGTTCTTGTCGGCCTGCTGCACGACATGCTCGATCGCCACCGGCCGGCGCTCCGCGACATAGGAATCGAGCAGCGCGTCATCGCCGCCGCGCCAGATCGCGATCAGCTTGTCCGCGAGGTTGAAGGCGTCATGGATGCCGGAATTCATGCCCATGCCGCCAGTCGGCGAGTTGAGATGCGCCGCATCGCCGGCCAGCATCAGCCGTCCGACGCGATAGGTCGACGCGACACGCAGATGGATCCGGTAGGGCGCGGTGCGCTCGACGGCATAGGGCTGCGCGCGCGGTGCGATCGTCTGCAGGCAACGCTCGATGCTCGCCGGCGCCAGCACGGCTGCCATGTCGGTCACATCACCTGGATAGTAGCTGACGCGCCACCGCCCGGGCAGGCGCAGCGTCGCGAAATTGCCATCCCCGGTCCAGACGTAGTTCACGCCGGACCAATCGGGAAACCGCTCGCGAAACTCCGTGGTCGTCACGATCAGCACGATGGTTTCGGGATAGGTCGTGCCCTCGAAGGCCAGGTCGAGCGATTTGCGCACGACCGAGCGCGCGCCGTCGCAGCCGACGACATATCGCGCGGCGATGCGCTCGCCCGTCGCGGTCACGACCTCCGCCTGCTCAGAATTCTGACTCACGCCGCTGACCGCCGTCGCGAAGCGCAGATCGACTCCCGGAATCTTGCGCAGCGCGGCCAGCGCCAGCCGCGCGAGATGGTACTGCTCGCATTGCAGCCGGAACGGATAGCGCGTGTCGTTCTTCAGGATGCCCAGATCGAACTCGGCCCTCTCCCCGGTCTCGTGCAGCCGGATCTGCCACGTCGGCGTGGACTCGCCCAGGGCGAGCAGGTCGCGCGTGAGGTCGAACGCGTCGAGCATCTCGAGCGTCGGCGGATGGAAGGTCGAGGCGCGCAGATCGCTCGGCAATTCCGCCGCCTGTTCGAGCAGCGTCACCGGGATGCCGGCGCGGGCGAGCGCCAACGCCAGGCACAGCCCCACCGGCCCCGCACCGACGATGGCGATGCGGTCGTCGCCGTTCATCACCGGCGCCGCTCCATCTGCACGCTCTCGTGCCAGGGAATCACGAAGCGCCGGAGCAAGCCGACCGAGAGATAGAACATGAAGCCGATGATCGTGAGATGGATCAGCACCGCGAACAGCATGTCCGTCTCGTAGGCGTTCATCTTGGCGATCAGCAGATAGCCGAGGCCCTGATTGCCGCCGAGATACTCCCCGACCAC
>JANNTF010001064.1:0-4661 GCA_031403455.1 Alphaproteobacteria bacterium
CTGCCCACGCTCGCGCAACGCTGCGAGGTCGCGCGCGAGGCGCAGAAGATCATCATGGAGAATGCCGTGATGCTGCCGACCCTCAGCGATCCCGTGTTCTTCGCGATGAGCCCCAAGGTGAAGGGCTTCCAGGTCGGCGCCGAGGGCAATTGGTTCTTCCTGCACAACACGTGGCTGGAGCGATGAGGATGGGATGGCGGGTGGATGCGCGCTGACTCACCACCCCGGCCGCTTCGCGGCCTGTCCCTCCACAAGTTGGGGGGGGACGACAATGAGTCCTCCGTCGCCCCTCCACACATTGTGGAGGGGCAGCTCGCGCGAAGCGCAAGCGGGGTGGTGAGTCGCGTTCATCGGAAATCCGCCTAGATGGCCCGCTACACGCTGAGCCGGCTGCTGCAACTCGCGCCGGTGCTGCTGCTGATCTCGATCATCATCTTCGCGATCATGCATCTGCTGCCCGGCGATCCGGCCGAGCTGATGCTGGCCGGAGCCGAAGGCGGCGCGACGACGCCCGAGCGGTTGGTGGAGCTGCGCCACGAGATGGGGCTCGATGACCCGATCGTGGTCCAGTATCTGCGCTTCATTTCCAATGCGGTGATCGGCGATCTCGGCACGTCGATCCGGTTCCGCGTGCCGGTCACCGAGTTGATCATGAACCGTTTCGCCTCGACGCTCGCGCTCGCGCTGTGCGGCCTTGGCGTCGCGCTGGCCGTCGGCGTTCCGCTGGGCATGCTCGCGGCGATGCACCAGAACGGCTGGATCGACACGCTGACGATGAGCGTGTCGTATGTCGGCGCGTCGATGCCGGTCTACTGGCTCGGCCTGCTGCTGATCCTCTTCTTCTCCTTCACCCTGAACTGGTTCCCGCCGGCCGGCGCGGAGGATTGGACCGCGCTGGTCCTGCCGTCCGTCACGCTGGGCTTCGTCGCGGCCGGGTTGATCAGCCGGCTCATCCGATCGAGCATGATCGAGGTGCTCGGCGAGGACTACATCCGCACCGGGCGGGCGAAGGGCCTGAGTGAATCCGCGGTGCTGTGGCGGCACGGCCTGAAGAACGCGCTGATTCCCGTGGTCACGATGGTGGGATTGCAATTCGGCGGCATGCTCGCGGGCGCCGTCGTGACGGAAACGGTGTTCAGCCGGCCGGGGCTCGGGCGGCTCGTCGTCGGCGCGATCCTCAACAAGGATTATCCGCTGGTGCAAGGCTGCGTGCTGTTTCTCGCGGTCGTCTATCTGCTGGTCAACCTCGCCGTCGATCTTGCCTATGCGTGGCTCGATCCGCGCATCCGCTATCACGCATGAACGGGACCTCGGCGAGCCCGGCGCTGGATCCGCTCCTGGATGCGCAGCCCGACGATTCTGGCGACGCCGGCGCCGCACGGCGTGGCGCCTCCGCATGGCGGCGCTTCCTGCGCAGCCGGAGCGCCGTCCTCGGTGCGGCGCTGTTGCTGACCTGGATCCTGGTGGCGGTCTTCGCGCCCTTCCTCGTGCCCTACGATCCGACCGAGACGGTCAATGCGGCGCGGCGGCCGCCGACGGCCGAGCACTGGTTCGGCACCGATCTGCTCGGACGCGATCTGTTCAGCCGCGTCCTGCTCGGTGCGCAGATCTCGCTCACGTTGGGTCTCATCAGCGTCAGCCTTGGCGCGCTCCCGGGCATCGCGCTCGGTCTCGTCGCCGGCTACCGCGGCGGCGTGATCGATACGCTGATCTCGCGACTGATCGACGCTATGCTGGCGCTGCCGAGCATCCTGCTCGCCCTGGTCGTGATCGCGGCCCTCGGCCCCTCGATCCGCAACGTGATGATCGCAGTCGGCGTCGCCACGGTGCCGCAATATGCGCGGCTGGTGCGCGGCAGCGTGCTGGCGATCAAGCAGCTGCCCTATGTCGAGGCCGCGCGCGTGATCGGCGCCCCGAGCACGCGCATCATGCTGCGTCACGTGCTGGTCAACGCCTACGCGCCGGTGCTCGTGCTCTCGACCTTGCAGATCGGCAACGCCATCCTGATCGGCTCCGGCCTCAGCTTCCTCGGCCTCGGCGCGCAACCGCCGACGCCCGAATGGGGATTGATGTCGGCCGAGGGCCGCGAGGTGCTCAATCGCGCCTGGTGGATCTCGACCTTTCCGGGCCTCGCGATTCTCAGCGTCGTCGTCGCCTGCAACCTGCTCGGCGACGGGTTGCGCTCCGCCTTCGATCCCAAGATGCGCGTGAACCCATGACGGCCCGCTTCATCGGCATCCAGGTCAGCCCGATCAGCTTCATCGACGAGGGCGTCGAGACCGTGCTCGATACGCTGCAGCGACGCGTCGGCGTCAATGTGCTGCTGATCGGGACGATCTCCTGGCTCGGGCTCAAAGTCGGCCGGCGCATTTCGCATGCGCTCGAGGGCTTCCCCGATCACGGCGTGCCCGCGCCCTACACGATGCGCGGCGGCGCCTATATTCGCGTCCGACCCGAGTATTACCGCAACACCTCGATCAAGGATTTCGCATCACGCGATCCCGAGCTCGCGGGCAAGGACATCCTCGATCTCGTGATCCCCGCCGCCAAGGCGCGCGGCATGCGCGTGATGCCGGAGTTCATGGAGCCGCTGTTCAAATATGCCGGGCACGGCTCGGCCGCCGAAGTCACGGTTCCGAACATGGCGCAATGCATGGAGATCGACGTGCTCGGTCGCGTGGGCGGCGAGCCCTGCACGAGCAATCCGGATTATCGCCGCTGGTGGCATGGCATCGTCGAGGAACATGCACGCGAATACGAGATCGACGGCATCATGTGGTGCAACGAGCGCAACAGTCCGCTCGACCGCATGATGCAGGGTCAGGCGCCGGGCTGCTTCTGCCAGCATTGCCGCCGCGAGGCGGGCGAGCGCGGCATCGATGTCGAGCGCGTGCGCGCCGCCTTCCGCGAGGTCTGGGCGTTCTTCGTGGCCACGCGCGGCGGCGCGAAGACTCCCGACGGCCCGATGGTCGAGTTCCTGCGCGTCCTGCTGCGCCACCCGGAGATTCTCCTGTGGGAGCGCTTCTGGCTGGAGCGCAACAAGGATCTCGACCGGGAGCTCCGGGGCATCACCAAATGGTGCAAGCCCGGCCTCGAATTCGGCCTCAACATCTGGAACCGCGATCACTTCAATCCGATCCGCAAGGCGCAATACCCCTGGGCCGAGCGTGTCGCGCATGCGGATTGGGTCAAGCCGATCACGTATCAGCATCAGGCCGGCATCATCTTCAAGACCGAGATGACGCATTTCGAGACGACGCTGCTCGCCGATTTCACGGCCGAGGAATTCACCCCGGCGATGTATCGCATCCTCGGCCTCGACGAAGCGCCCTGGCGCGAGATTGCCCAGGCCGGCATGGATCCCGACAGCTACGTCTTCGGCCAGTGCCGCGCCGCGGTGCAGGGTGTCGACGGCAAGATCCCGGTCTACATGGGCATCGGCGTCGATGCGCCGCGCACCCAGGCGGATCAGGCGATCTGCACGCCGGAGATCGTCCATCGCAGCGTCCACGCCACACACCGCGCCGGCGGTCAGGGCGTGGTGTTCTCGCCCAATTATGCCGGCATGAATCTCGCCACGCTCGATGGCGGAGCGCGCGCCCTCCGGGAACTCGGATGGACGGCGTGAGCGACCAGGACAGGAGAGACCGATGAGTGATCGACCCGGGCGCCTGATGCGCGCCCTCGCCCACCGCATCAAGGACCAGGACGTGTCCTATCGCTCCAAGCTGATGGAGATCGCCGCCGGACTGACGGACGTGATCGCGCTCGGCCGCGGCGATCCGGATTTTCATACGCCTGCACACATCGTCGACGCCGCGAAGCGGGCGATCGACGCCAACGAGCATCACTACACCCTGCCCGCCGGTCTGCCGCAGCTGCGCGAGGCGATCGCCGCGCATCTGCGCAGTGACTTCTCGCTCGACTACGCCGGCGACGAAGTGATCGTCACGGCCGGGACGCAGGAAGCCGTGATGCTCTGCATGCTCGCGCTCATCGATCCCGGCGACGAGGTGCTGATGCCGCGACCGCGCTTCACCTCCTACGACACGGCCGTGGAGATGTGCGGTGGCGTCGCTGTCTCCGTGCCGACCTTCGAGCGTGACGATTTCGCGCTGCTGCCGGCCGAGATCGAGAAGCGCATCACGCCGCGCACCAAACTCCTGGTGCTGATCACGCCCAACAACCCGACCGGCGCCGTCACCCCGCCGCCGGTGGTGCGCGAGATCGCCGCGCTCGCGGTCAAGCATGACCTCGTCGTCATCAGCGACGAGATCTACGCCAAGATCATCTTCGACGGCAGCGAACATCTCTCGCTCGGTTCGCTGCCTGGCATGAAGGAGCGCACGATCACGCTCAATGGATTCTCCAAGACCTATGCGATGACGGGCTGGCGCGTCGGCTACGTCGCCGCGCCGCGCGCCTTCATCCGCAAGATGATCGAGCCGCGCCATACGCTGTCGATCAACGCGAGCACGCCGTCGCAATGGGCCGCGCTCGCCGCGCTGACCGGCCCGCAAGCGCCGATCGTCGCGATGGTGCGCGCCTATGCCGAGCGTCGCAGCTTCCTGATGCCCGCGCTCACCAAGCTGGGCTTCACCTTCGGTCATCCCGGCTGCGCCTTCTACGTCTACACCAATGTCGAGGCGAGCGGCCTCGAC
>JANNTF010001065.1:0-2471 GCA_031403455.1 Alphaproteobacteria bacterium
TCGGGTGCGGTGGTGCAGGGCTCGGGGAGCGTGGCGAATACGCAGTTCTTCTCCGGCGGCGCGATCTCGCTGATCAACCAGGGTGTGATCCGCGGCAATATCGCGGCGACGACGCTGACGGTTGGCGGCGGCAGCACGACGCTGACGAACCAGGCCGGGGCAACGATCGAGTCGACCAACGGCGCGACGGTGAACATCAGCGCCGGGGCCTGGACGAATGCCGGGTTGCTGAAGGTGTCGACCGCGGCGAGCATCATGAATCTCGGCGGGTCGATCACGACCGGCGGTCTCGGGGTGTTCGACAACACGGCCGGCGGGACGCTGAACATCACGGGCGCGGTGACGAATACCGGCGCGACGCTGGAGTTCGCGCCTGGCGGCGTGGGTCGCGGGAACGTGACGCTGGCGGGTGGCTCGATCACCGGCGGGATCATCCAGGAGCGCTCGCCTACTGACATGCTGCGGTTCACGACCAGCGGCAGCAACCTGCTGAGCGGTGTGGAGCTTCGCGGCGATCTGAACTTGAACGTCGTTTCGACGAACCGGGTGCGGATCGCCAACGGCCTGACGCTTCGCAATGAGGCGAACACGGGCAATGGCACGGCGAATCTGACGACCAACGCGCAAATCGGGTTCTCGGGGAACCAGACCTTCAACAACGCGACGATCAACCTGGCGAGCGGCTCGGACCTGACGGTCGAGATCGCGGGTTCGACGCTGACGCTCGGTTCGGGTGCGGTGGTGCAGGGCTCGGGGAGCGTGGCGAATACGCAGTTCTTCTCCGGCGGCGCGATCTCGCTGATCAACCAGGGTGTGATCCGCGGCAATATCGCGGCGACGACGCTGACGGTCGGCGGTAGCAGCACGACGCTGACGAACCAGGCCGGGGCAACGATCGAGTCGACCAACGGCGCGACGGTGAACATCAGCGCCGGTGCCTGGACGAATGCCGGGCTGCTGAAGGTGTCGACGAATACGAGCATCATGAATCTCGGTGGGTCGATCACGACCGGCGGGCTCGGCGCGTTCGACAACACGGCCGGCGGGACGCTGAACATCACGGGCACGGTGACGAATACCGGCGCGACGCTGGACTTCGCGCCAGGCGGGGTGGGGCGCGGGAATGTGACGCTGGCGGGCGGCACGATCATCGGCGGGATCATCCAAGAGCGCTCGCCCACCGACATGCTGCGGTTCAACTCGAACACCAACAACCAGCTCAACGGGGTCGAGCTTCGCGGCGACCTGAACCTGAATGTCGGGGCGACCGACACGGTGCGGATCACCAACGGGCTGGTGCTGCGCAATCAGGCGAACACGGGCAACGGCACGGCGAACCTGGCGAATAACGGCCGGATCGGCTTCACGGGCGACCAGACCTTCAACAACGCGACCGTGAACATGGCGGTCGGGAGCGTCATCACGGTCGAGACCACCGGCACGGATCTGACTCTGGGCTCTGGCATGGTGGTCCAGGGTGCGGGCGGTGTCGGGACGACGCAGTTCTTCTCGGGCGGCCTGGGCACGCTGACCAACCAGGGCACGATCCGCAGCAATGTCGCCGGCCAGCAGATGACCGTCGGCCACACCAACGCGACCATCACCAACGCGGCCGCCGGCACACTGACGGGTGGCACCTGGGAGGCCGTCGGCAACGGCGCGATCCTCGAGCTCGCGCAGGTCGCGACGCCGATCGCGACCAACGCGGCGACGATTACCGTCGACGGCGTCGGCTCGGTGTGGCGCACGCGTAGCCCGCTGAATGCGCTGAACACGATCGAGCAGTCGCTCGCGACCAACAACGGCACGCTCAACGTGCTCGGCAATCGTGACTACACGACTGCGAACGCGTTCACGAATAACGGCACGTTGCGGCTTGGCGGTGGCACGTTCAATCCGGCGTCGATCACCAACAGTGCCACCGGTACGATCCGCGGCTTCGGCACTTTCGTCGATGACGTCAACACCAATGCCGGCGTCGTGCGCGCCGAGGGCGGCGTGCTCAACATGCGCCGCATCATCGGCGCGAGCGGCACGGTGCAGATCGACGCCGGCGCGAGCCTGAATCTGTCGGCGGCGACCGGCGCCTCGAGCGCGGATTTCCTGATCCATAACGGCACCAATCTCAATCTCGGCGCCAACAACTTCATCGTCGCGCAGAACTACACCAACGGCAATTCCGGCGTCGGCAACGCGTTCGACGCGCGTGCCAACGTCACCGGCGCGGGTCAGATCGTGACCTCGGTGCCGCAGAGCCAGACCATCAACCAGACCGGTGGCGCAGCGGTGCTGAGCAACGGCACGACGGCGACGCCGTCGGTCAATTTCGGCAATGTCCGCATCGGCGAGTCGAAGACTCTGAACTTCAATGTCGGCAACACGACGGCCGGCGCGACCGCGGCGCTGAACGGCGCATTCAAGACCACCGGTCTCAACACGGCGCAGTTCACCGGCTCGGCCGTGGGCAGCGG
>JANNTF010001066.1:0-2016 GCA_031403455.1 Alphaproteobacteria bacterium
CGGCTTGCGCTCGACCACTGCCTTGCTGACTCAGGCCCAGACCACTCCCGTTGGGGTCGGTTTCAAGCGCTTGGGGAACGTATGCCGGAGCCGACGCATACCTCTAGCCCTTGAGCTTGTAAACCCGCAGCGCATTGTCGCGAAACAGCTTCCTTTTCACCTCGGGCTTGAATTCCAGCGCCTCGATCTCGCCGCGCGTGCGTTCGAAATCAAGAATCGGGAAATCGGTGCCGAACAGCACCTTGTCCTGGCCGAAGCTGTTGATGTAGTGCTTGAACGAATCCGGCCAGTACTTCGGGCTGTGGGCATCGCAACCGATGTAGATGTTCTTGTGCTTCCAGGCCATCGCGATCATTTCATCGGTCCACGGAATGCCGACATGGATGCCGATCAGTTTGAGCTCGGGAAAATCGCAGGCCACCGCGTCGAGCGTGATCGGCCGGCCGACGCTGCGCTTGGGCGCGCGCTTGTCGTAGACCAGGCTCTGGCCGACCTGGAGCTGCACGGGCACGTCGAGCTCGACGCATTTCGCATAGAACGGATACCAGCGCGCGTGATCGGGCGGCAGCTCGAACCAATGCGGATAGAAATGCGCGCCGATGAAGCCATGCTCCTTGACCGCGCGCTCGAGTGCGCGCACGCCGTCCATGCCTTCGGTCGGGTCGAGGCCGGCCAGCGCGCTGAACCGCTTGGGATAGCGGCGCACGGCGTCGGCCACCAGCTCATACGGGACGTGATAACCCGCGGGATGCCACTTCTCGCCGACTTTCGCGGCCGGCAGGAAAGCGCGCTCGATGCCCGACGCATCCATGCGACCAATCATTTCCTCCAGCGAGATGCCTTCGAACGTCGTCTGGTCGAGGCCGAGCTTGCCGCGAAAGAAACTCGTACGATCCGGGCGCCCGGCCAGCGCCTCCTTGGTCCAGATATTGGCGACGATGTCGATCGCCTGGATGTCGTGGCTCAAAGTCCCAGCTCCTTCGCAATGATGTCGCGCTGAATCTCGCTCGTGCCCTCGCCGAAGCTGTAGAGCCGCGCATCGCGCCAGTAGCGTTGCATGTCGCTCTCGGCTGCGTATCCGGCCGAGGCGAGAATCTGCATGCCGTGATCGGCGACGTACTGCAGACACTCCGTCGCGATGACCTTGGCCTGCGCCGCGGCGCGGCGGCTTTCCGCGCCCGTGGCGATCGCCCAGGCGAGATGCAGCACCGTAAGGCGGGACTGATCGACGCGCATCTGCATGTCCGCGAGGCGATGGCGAATGACCTGGAAGGCGCCGATGGGACGGCCGAATTGCCGCCGCTCCTTGGCATGCGCGAGCGCGAGCGACACCACCGCCTGCGCGCAGCCCGTCACCGTCGCCGCCATCGAGGCGCGGCTGAAATGCAGCGTCGACATCAAATGACGGAAGCCCTGGCCCGGCGTGCCGATGAGCGCATCTGCCGGAACGACGACGCCGTCGAAACCGATGTCCCAGCTCGGCATCGCATGGTTGCCGAGCTTGGCGAGCGGCGTCATCGCGATGCCCGCGCTCCTGGGCGGCACCAGGAACATCGAGATGCCAACGGCGCCCGTGCTGCCCGGATCGCTGCGCGCCGCGACCAGCAGGAAATCGGCGCCGCCGGCGTCGCTGATCCATGTCTTCCGGCCCGTCAGCCGCCAGCCTTGTTCGACGCGCTCGGCGCGTAGGCGCAAGGACGCGGCGTCGCTGCCCGCCTCCGGCTCGGTCAGCGCCAGCGCGATCAGCAACTCGCCGCGGATCAGGCGCGGCAGCAGCTCGGCCTGCTGGCGCGCATCGCCATAACTCAGCAGCGACATCGCGCCGAACCCGATCACGCGGTTGAAGATCGACGCCGCCATGTAGCCGAGCTCGCCCAGGCGCAACTGCACCAGGGCGACATCGCGCCAATCGCGCGCGAGCCCGCCATGCTCGGTGGGAATCGGCAGGCTGAGCAGCCCCGCCGCACCCATCGCCGGCAGCAGGTCATAGGGCGGCTCATGCGCGCGATCGCGGCG
>JANNTF010001067.1:0-5959 GCA_031403455.1 Alphaproteobacteria bacterium
GGCAAGCGTTTCGCGCGGGAGATAGATGTGTGCATCCCGTAGTTCGACTTGAGGAGGGGCAGCGCGCGAAGCGCGCGGGGTGGTGCGCGCGCCACTCACCCCGGACTCGCGCCATCACGCCGCCTGGCTCACCGTCGGCCCCTCGCCGGCGATGGTGGTGCGGCGCACGTCGCGCGGCTCGATCGTGTCGGCGAAGCGGCGCACACGGTGCATGGTCTGGCGGTTGTCCCAGATCACCAGATCATTCACGCGCCAGACATGAGCGTGCACGAACTGGCGCTGCGTGGCGTGCTCGGTCAATTCGCGAATGAGGTCGCGCGCTTCCGGCATCTCCCAGCCGACGATGGTGCCGATATGGGCGGAGAGGAACAGCGATTTGCGCCCGGTCACGGGATGCGTGCGCACCAGACGCTGGCGCACGGGCCGGAACATCTGCTTCTCCTCGGCGGTCAGCTCGGTGAAGCCGAGCACGCCGCGCGAATAGATCAGCGAATGCTCGCAGACGAGATCCTCGATCTCCGCCTTGGTCGCCGCGTCGAGCGCGTCATAGGCCGCGCGCATGTCGGCGAATTCGGTGTTGCCGCCGGTCGCCGGCACGATGCGGCCCGACAGCAGAGAGTACTTGGCCGGCGTGGCGCGGAAGGAGCTGTCCGAGTGCCAGAGCCGGTTGCCGAGATTGAACATCCGGTTGCGGTCGTTGCGCGCGAGCAGCTTCTGGTCTCGATCGAGATTGGAGACGTCGGCGAAATCCAGGCTCAGCCGCTTCTCGTCGTCCTTGGTCAGATTGCCGCCGACGGCCGGCTCGATCTCCCCGAAATTCCTGCTGAAGGCGACCTGCTGCTCGTCGGTGATCCGCTGATCGTGGAAGATCAGGATCGCGTAGCGGTCCATGCCGCCCTCGATCGCCGCGACCTCCGCCGCCCCGAGCGGCTTGCGCAGATCGACGCCGCTGACCTCGCCGGCGAAACAGGGATGGAGCTGACGGAAGGCGATGCTCATGGGACGAATCCTTCTTCTCGGACGGAGGCGCGCGAGCCATGATCGAGGCGTCGGAAGGCTGGCGTCGGAACCGCTTTCGTGGAATTGAATTCTACGCCGATCCGCCGCCCGATCCAGGAGGACCCATGAGCGATTCGACCCCGCCGAGCCCGTCCTATGCCGGACCGCTGGCCCTCGCCGAGGCCTTCACCAAGCTGTCCCTGGTGGAGTTCGGCGACGCGACCTTCCACCGCGAGGGGCCGCGCGCGGATTCCGAGTATCGCGATCTCGGCCTCGCCGCGGCGACCGGCGGTCGGATCGGCGCCAAGCATATCCGCGCGATCCGGCCGTTCGAGCGGCCCACGGGCTGGCATTGGCACGATATGACCGGGCATTTCGTCTATGTGCTGCGCGGCTGGATCACCTTCCGCTATGCCGGCGTCGAGGGCGACGTGACGGTGAAGGCTGGGGCGTGTCTGTCGCAGCCTGCCGGCGTGGCGCACAACGTCATCGCGCGCGCCGACGATCTCGAACTCATCGAGATCAACATGCCGGCCGCGTACGCGACCCGCGATCTCGATCAGAGTCCGTAGAAATCGATCGCGTTGCCGGCGAAGACCTTGGCGCGCTCGGCCGGCGTGAGGCCGGCGAGCAACGCATCCGTCGCCGCGACCCATTGCGCATAGCTGGCGCGCAAGGTCACGACGGGCCAGTCGCTGCCCCAGATCAGACGGTCCGGGCCGAAGCAGGCGATCAGGTGATCGACATAGCGCCGCAAGCGATCGACGCTCCAGTGCGGCCGATCCTCCGTGACCAGGCCGGAGAGCTTGCAGCGCACATGCGGAAACGCGGCGACGCGGGCGATGTCGTCGGCCCAGGGCTGCCAGCCCTGCACGGCGATCTCGGGCTTGGCGCCGTGATCGACGATGATCGGGAGTTCGGGATGGCGTTCGATCAGGGCGGGCAGATGCGCCAGCTGCGGCGGTTTGACCAGCGCATCGAAACGCAGGCCAAGCGCGGCGATCGCGCGCAAGGCCGGCGCGATCTCGGGGCGCAGGATCCAGGCCGGATCGGCGATCTCATGCAGCATCGGTCGCACGCCTTTGAGCAGGCGATCGGCCGCGAGCGCGGCGAGGCGATCGGGCGCGTCGCGCGCCGCGCAATCGACCCAGCCGACGACGCCGCGCACGAGGCCGCGGCTCGCATGCGCGGTTTCGAGCATGAAGCGCGTCTCGGCCTCGGTCGGCGCCGCCTGCACGAGCACGGTTCCGGTCACGCCGGCCGTCACCGCCAGCGGCCGCAGATCGGGCAGCAGGAAATCGCGATAGATCGCCGTCAGCGCCGGCGTGAGCCAGCCGTAATCGCCGCGCGCGAGGCGCCAGACATGCTGATGCGCGTCGATCCGCGTCGCGACGGCCGAGGTCATGGCGTCGGCGCGTCGGCGCGCAGCAGCTTCGTCGCCTTGAGCTCGGCCCAGAGCGCGGGCGGAATCTTGGCGCGCATCAGCGCGGCGTTGTCGTCGATCTCGGCGGGGGTACGGGCGCCGGGAATCACCGCGACGACGGCCGGATGCGCGAGCGGGAATTGCAGCGCGGCGGCGCGCAGGGCGACGCCATGCCGCTGGCACACGGCCTGGATCGCCGCGACGCGCGCGAGAATTTCCGGGCTGGCCGGCTTGTAGTCGAACGTCGCGCCGGCGACTGCGCCGGTCGCGAGGATCCCGGAATTGTAGGGACCGCCGACCACGATGCCCGTCCCGCGCGCGACGCAAGCCGGCAGCAGCTCGTCGAGCGCGGATTGGTCGAGCAGCGTGTAGCGCCCGGCCAGCAGGAAGAGATCGATGTCGCCATGTTTGAGCGCGTCGCGACAGGTCTCCCAGTGATTCACGCCGAGGCCGAGCGCGGCGATCGCGCCCTCGGCCTTGAGCTTGGCAAGCGCGGGATAGGCGCCGTCCATCGCCTCCTTGAAGCGGCGCGCGCCCTCGGCGCCATGGGCGTGAAAGTCGCAATCGTGGATATAGGCGATGTCGATCCGCGCCATGCCGAGGCGGTGCAGGCTGAACTCGAGCGATCGTCGCGCGCCGTCGGCCGAGTAATCGTAGCGCTGCACGAAGGGCAGCGTTTTCGCGAAGCTGTGCTGCGTGCTCGGCGCCGTCGCATCGGGAAAGAGCAGGCGCCCGACTTTGGTCGAGACGACGAAGGACTCGCGCGGCATGCGCCGCAGCGCCTCGCCGATGCGGTGTTCGCTCAGCCCATGACCGTAATGCGGCGCCGTATCGAAATGGCGCAAGCCGGTTTCATAGGCGCGCTTGACCGCCGCGACCGCCTGCGTGTCGTCGATCTCGGCGAAGAGATTGCCGAGCGGCGCGCCGCCGAAGCCGAACGGCCCCAGCTTCACGCCGCGGATCTCGCGCATCGGGGCGGTCATCGGCGCCGTCGCGGGAGTTGCGGCGCGAGGCCCTGCGGATCGATCACGCCCTTGCTGAGCAGGATGTTGCCGTAGGGCCGGCGTTCACCGGTGCGCAGGATCGCGAAAGCGTTGCGCGCCTGCGCATAGAACGCATGCCGTTCGACCGGCTCGAGCGGCAGCTTGTGTCCGAGCGCGACTTCCAGGATCTGCGCGAACTCGGCGACGGCCGGGGGCACTTCCCTGGGTTTGCCGACCACCGCCATGACCCGGGCGGGATGCTCGGCCATGTGGTCGAGCGGCATCACGCTGAGGATCGCCGTCAGGGCACGCGGCGCGCTGGCGCCGTCGAGCGTGATCAGTCGCCGCGCGACGCTCGTGGCCGGGAAATTCGCATCGACGACGGCGATTTCGTCGCCGTGCCCCATCTGCGCGAGTGCGTAGAGCAGCTCGGGCGTCAACATTGGATCCAGACCCTTGAGCATGTGGCGTTTCCCCCGTGTTAACCGAACCTGCCACTCGACCAGAGGTGTCGGCAATCTCAATTGCGCCGGCGTGATGTTGGTCGTAGAAAACCCGGCTCTCGCGCGGGTGCCGCATGGCCTGTCGGCGCCCCGATATCGATTTTGGAGGAACTGAACGATGCGTACCGAAAAGCTTCGCGGATTCTGGGTTGCGGCGCTGACGCCACTCGCCGCCGACGGCCGCATCGATGCGGCCCTCCTCGCGCGGCATGCGAAGTCGCTGATGGAGCAGGGCTGCGACGGCGTCGCATTGTTCGGTACGACGGGGGAAGGGCAGTCCTTCTCGGTGCGCGAGCGCATCGACGCGGTCGATGCCGTCTTGAAGGCGGGAATCGCCGGCGAGCGAATCGTCGTCGGCACCGGCTGCGCGGCGGTGCCGGACGCGATCGAACTCACGAAACATGCGCTTGGCTGCGATGTCGCGGCGGCGATGATCCTGCCGCCCTTCTTCTGGAAGGGGCAGACGCAGGCCGAAGTGGCGCATGGCGTGGGCAGCGTCGTCGAAGGCGTCAACGATCCGCGGCTGCGCGCGATCCTCTATCACATCCCCCACGTCTCCGCGGTGTCGATCGACCCGCCGGCCATCGACCTGCTGCGCAAGCGCTTCGGCGCGGTCATCGCCGGCATCAAGGACAGCTCCGCCGATTGGACGCATTTCGACTGCGCCTTCACGTCGTTCCCGGACATGCTGCATTTCGTCGGCGCCGAGCCGCAATTCGCGCGCGTCCTCGAGGTCGGCGGCGCCGGGACGATCTGCGGTCTCGGCAATCTCGCACCGGGCGCGATGGCCAGCCTGCGCGACCGGCGCAGCGCGGCTCTCGATGCGCAGCGCGAGATCGAGGCCCTGTGCCGCTTCTTCGCGACCCGCCCGTTCCTGGCGACAGCCAAGGCGATGCTGGCGGCGATCACCGGTGAGCCGGCGTGGCGCCGCACGCGTGCACCCTTGCTGCCGGTCAGCGATGCGGCAGCCGCCGAGATCGCGACGGGCGTACGTGAATTGCTCGGGGCACGCCGGGCCGCCTGAGCCGCGGCGGCGCCGTCGCAGCGCCGGTTACCGCTCGCGGAGGCGCTTAACCCTTCGTTGACCGCAAAGGCGCTACCTCTTCGAGGATGCGTCTTCGCGGCATCCTCCGAGGGCAGGTTTCGAGTGCGCGCACGCCAGTCTTGCTGGCGTGGACAGGCGCCGTGCTCGCCGCGTTTCTGTTCCTCGGCGTCACGGCGGGGTTCGTGTGGATGCGCGCCGACACGATGAAAGCCGCGATCCTGCACGCCGTCGAGCTTCACGCCGACGTCTCGCAGGTTCACGCACGGCTTCAGGTCGATCTGCGCCGGGACGCCGAGCTTGTGATCGGCATGATGCTCGCGCTCTACCTTGCCCTGATCCTCCTGATCGGCTGGGGCACGCGCATCCTGACCTCCACCCAGGAACTCGCCGTACGGCGCGGGCAGGGTTTGGCGGCGATGGACCAGGATTTCCGCGATGGCATCGAGAGCATGGTCGATGGGTTCGTGATGTTCGACACCGATTGCCGCATCATCCATTGGAACCAGCGTTACCTCGAATTTTTTCCGCACATGAGGGACGCCCTGACCACCGGCATGTCCGCCCATGACGTGTCCTCGCTTCATGCGAACTCGCCGCTATACGGCATTCCTGAGGCAGAGCGTGCAGCATGGGTTGAAGCTGCGGTGAAATGCCAACTCGGCACCGACGCCCCGGAAGTGACACGGCAGCTTTCGGACGGCCGCCGGATTCAGGGCCTAATCCGAAAGACGCGCAACGGAGGCCGGATCGTCATCGTGCGCGACATCACGGCGGAGGCCAATGCAGTGCGGGATTTGGCGCAGAGCGATCGCCGCTTTCGCGACTTTGCGGCCGCGACCGGAGATTGGCTCTGGGAGCTCGACGCGGCGTTGCGGTTCTCGTATCTGTCCGACGCCAGCACGCTGATCAATGGCATGCAGCCCGAGCAGCTCTACGGTTCCACGCCGATGGATTTTCGGCCAGATGGCGTGACGGACGAGGCCTGGGCCGAGCATCTGGCGACGAT
>JANNTF010001068.1:0-3475 GCA_031403455.1 Alphaproteobacteria bacterium
GACGATCCGGGTGTGGTGCGATGTCTTGAACTGTTCGGCGACGGCCGCCGCGTGCTCGGATTCGTCGAAGTCTCGCTGCTTGAAGCCGATCGAGAAGGTCTCGACGGGGCGGTCGCTGAGCTCGGCCATCATCGCCACCACGGCGCTCGAATCGACGCCACCCGACAAGAAGGCGCCCAGCGGCACTTCGGAGATCAGCCGCAACCGCACCGCGTCCTTGAGTTCCTCGACGAGCCGGACCTCGGCATCGGCGGCGCTCATCGCGCGATCGGGCGCGAAATTCGGCGTCCAATACCGCCGCGGCTGCAGCGCACCGCGCTCGCCGCGCGGCAGCGTGAGCATGCAGCCTGCTTCCAGTTTCGCGATGCCGGCATAGATCGTGCGCGGATCGGGGACATAGCCGAAGGCGAAGAACTCCTCGATCGCGTGGACATCGATGCGCCGGTCGAGATCGGGATGGACGAGCAGGGCCTTCAGTTCGGACGCGAAGACGACATGCCCGTCGGCGAGCAAGGCGTAGTAGAGCGGCTTCTTCCCCAGCCGGTCGCGGGCGGCGAACAGCACATCCCGCCGGCGGTCCCAAAGCAGGAAGCTGAACATGCCGCGAAAGCGATCGAGGCAAGCTTCGCCCCACTGCTCCCACGCGTGCACGATGACCTCGGTGTCGCTGCGCGTCTTGAAGATGTGGCCATGGGCGACGAGTTCCCGGGCGATCTCCTCGAAATTGTAGATTTCGCCGTTGAAGACGATGCCGACCTCGCCGGTCTCGTTGTAGAGCGGCTGATGACCATGGCTGACGTCGATGATGGCAAGCCGCCGATGACCGAGACCGACGCCCGGCTCGACATGGAATCCCTCGCCGTCGGGCCCTCTATGCGCGAGCGCGTCGCTCATTCTCTTGAGCAGCCCGGCATCGATGGTCCGGCGCCCGGTGCGGTCGAAGATGCCGACGATTCCACACATGTGTTCGATTCCCTATTTCGTGGACGCGGCGACTCGTTCGAGCTGCGGCGTGATCGGGCCGGTGGCGGCCAGAAACGCCCGGGCGGTGCGCAGCGCGGCCGCTTCGTCGACGGCCTCGATCGACAGCATCACGACCGCGGCGGCGCGTCTGCCCGTCACCAGCTTCCCGGTCACCTGGGCGAGCTTCATGCCGATCTTGCTGGTCAGGAATCGACCATCGACCCAGTACCAAGAAAATACGAAGCGCCTGACGTCGCCACGAGCGATCCGTCGAAGATTGACGTTGAGCGGGGCGCCATCGACGAGCAGTGACGCGCTCGAGTCGGTTATGCGCCGCCAACTCTCGTCCTGCACTTCATTGCTGAACGAGAGCAACTCGCTGCCCTTGCGCTGGTCGTTGTACAGGACGACGTGCAGATCGACGTTCTGACCAGCGCCCGCCGTGTAGCGTTGCTGCTTCTCCGCCGACGGATTCTGGTAGGTCGGCCGCCAAGCGGCGGTCGTCGCGACGACTTGCCAGGGGGCGCGTGCATCGGGCAGCGCGATCTGGATGGTCGGCTGCTTCGGGGGCGCCAAGTTGAGATAGGTCGCATAAGCGGGGCCCCACGCTGCGACAGCCAGCACCAGCGCGCCAGCGATCGCGAATGAAATCGGCGTGGCGGCCGCGGCCTGGGCTGGCACGCGCGCCCATTTAGGCAAGTGCCAGTCATCGGGGGCGTCGCGGAATTTCAGCCCGATCCAGGTCAGCAGCAGGGTTATGGCGGCGAAGAAGCCCCAGCCATACACAAGATGATCCGCGCCGACGGCATATTTGTGATCCGAGTAATTGGCGATCAGGACGATGCCGAGGGCTCGAAACCCGTTGGCGACGATCGGGATCGTCACCGACAGGACGACGAAGATCGCGCGCCGCTTCCAATCGCGATAGATCAGGTCGGCGAACAGGAAGCCGTAAGCGACCGAGGCGATCAGGAAACGTAGACCCGCGCACGCCTCGGCGACATGGAAGCTGCCGGACGGAATCGAAATGAAGACGCCGTCGACGTAGTTGGGGATGCCGATCAGATCGAGGCCGACGGCGATGAACCAAGTCGTGAAATCCTGCATTGCCGGCACGAGCTGCTCGCCGCTCGGGATCAGAAAGATCAGATAGAAGAACGGGAAGGCCAGCGCGAAATAGACCCGCCAGCCCAATACGGCGAGCAGCAGGCATTGCAGAATGCCGAACATGGCGAATTGCTGGACTTCGAATACGGTGGCCGTATTGGCCACGAGCCAAGCGGCGCTGCCGATCGCCACCGCGAGACTCGGAATCAAGTAGGTCGGGGCCGGGCGCGTTTGCGCGAAGATCACGCGTCGCTCCCAGATCAGATAGCCGACGATGGGGATGATCAGGAAACAGTGGTTGTAGGTTGCCGAATCGGACCAGACATTGACGGCCGCGACCGCTGGCTCCCAGAACAGCGCGATCAATCCGATGATTCCGACGGCGAGAGTCGCGGCGGCGGCGCGCCAAGCGCGCTCCATCTCCGCGCGCTCATCGGTCTGCGCGATCGGGCGCGCTGCGGAGTCGACGATAGTGCTCATTGCGTGCCGCGCCTGCTGGCTGAGGGTGGATTGAACAACACCGCGCTGGCAGCGGCGACTAGAGGCATAGGATAGCGGAATTCGCCAGCCGATCCGAAGTGTCCTGTGTCGTCGCTCGCGCGCAGCGCGCATGCGCTGCCGGGTTCGAAGCGCGTAACTCCTTCGTGTCTGCGCCGCGATGGGCGTATTCGGTGAGCGCCCTGGGGCCTGATCGGAATCGCGCGCTGCGCCGGCTGTCCGTGCGCGCGAAGGGCTGGCCACCGGACCGGCGGCGGCGTAGTGACGCCGTTCTCTCCTGGTCTCAATCGAGGCACCGGCATGTCCTGGTCCGATTTCGCATGGTTGAAATCCTTTCTCCTGCCGCCTGGGATCTTCCTCGGGCTCAGCCTCGCCGGGCTGGCGCTGCGCGGTCGGGTGGGGCGGGCGATGGCGCTCGCAGGCGTTTTGGCGCTGGGTGGATTGTCGCTTCCGTTCACGGCGCGTTCGATGATGCTTTGGTTGGAAGAGCGGATCGAGGGCCCCGATCGCGGAGGACCGGCGCCCATGGCGATCATCGTGCTCGCAGGAGATTACCGATCCTTTGCGCCCGAGTATGGCGAAGCCACAATTGGCGCGGCCACGCTCGTGCGGCTGCGCTATGCCGCAAATCTGCAACGCCGGACGGGGCTGCCCATTTTGGCGACAGGCGGCGGAACTCCAGCGGAGTTCACGCCAGGTCTTGCGGACGCCATGCGACGGGCTTTGGAGCGCGATTTCGGCGTACCCGTGCGCTGGATCGAGGCGACGTCGCGCAATACGTACGAGAGTGCGGTCGAGACTCACCGGCTGTTCGTCGCCGAGGGGATCGTGGCCGGCTATCTGGTGACCCATGCCGATCACATGGCACGCTCAGTCCAGGCGTTTCGTGCCGCGGGAGTTGCTGTCG
>JANNTF010001069.1:0-1479 GCA_031403455.1 Alphaproteobacteria bacterium
GGCAGCGAAGGCGGCCGCTTCCAGATCGGGACGCCGCGTGAGCCCGGTGCTCCCGACGCCGAGACCCGAAATCCGGAACTGGTACTCGCGCAGCATCCGCGTGCGGAAATCGACGTTGAGCTTCTCGTCGCGGCGCTGCGCCTGGGTCGCGAATGGGTTGAAGGCGATGATGGCCGAGTTCAACGCCGGATCTTGATCGAGGGCTCGACATGGACGGGGAACGGATCGCGCGCGACGTGATCGAGCGTGAACTCGGTCGCGAACTCCTTGAAGAACGGCTCCTCGGCGGCGAAATAGGCCGCGTCGTCGGCCGAGGGCGCGCCGGAAATCGCGCTGGCCGCGCCGACGACACCGCCGATGAATCCGCGCCGAGTCTGATCTAAGCTCATCTCGTGTCTCCCCCGCCCAAGTTCCGACATGCGACGCTAGGCGGTCCTGGCGGCGGGGGAAAGCCCGGTGATGGTGCAGCGGCGACAGCGCTTGACCAGCATCCGGCCCCTGCCCCTATTGTCATATCAACTCGCATCGGCGTGCAGGACTCTCCTGCGGCTTGCGAGAGCACGCTACGCAAAGGGGGAAACGATGGTCTCAGCTTGGAGAGTTCACCGCCGGCACGTGATCGCAGGCGCATTGGCCGCGTCGCTTGGGCTGGGCGGCGCCATCGGCGTGTCGCTCCACGCGATGGCGCAGGTTCCGCAGCGCGGTGGCACACTCACCGCGGCGGTCGATCTCGAACCCGCGAGCCTGGACCCCGCCTTCTCGAACGCCTCGACGGATCGCCGCGTCTTCAACCTCTATGTCGAAAATCTTCTCTATCAGGACGAGAAGGGAAAATTCCAGCCCGCGCTCGCCGAGAGCTGGGAGTATGCGGCCGATCGCAAATCGATCACCTTCCGTCTGCGCAAGGGCGTGAAGTTCCATGACGGCACCGAATTCGATGCGGCGGCGGTCAAATTCAATCTCGACCGCGTGGCGGACCCGCAGGTCAACACGCGCGCGCGGCAATATGTCAGCGATCTCGCATCGGTCGACGTGATCGATGCCAGCACCGTGCGCGTGAATCTCAAGCAGCCCAGCGGCGCGTTCCTTTCGGTGCTGGCGCTCGAGCCGGGATCGATGATGTCGCCGACCGCGATCAAGAGCCTGGGCGCCGATTTCGCGCGCAAGCCCGTCGCGACCGGTCCGTTCAAGATCGTGTCCTGGAGCGGTGGGCGCATCGAGGTCGAGCGCTTCGACGGGTATTGGCGCGACGGCGCGGACGGCAAGAAGCTGCCGTATCTCGACCGCGCCATCGTGCGCGTGATCGCGAACACCGCGGTCAAGATCGTGGAGCTGAAGGCCGGCAGCGTGCAGATCGGCGACGCCATCCAAGTCAAGGATTTCGAGCAGGTCGAGCGCGATCCGAGCCTGGAATTGCGCGAGACGATCCAGGGCATCCAGCAATACATGGCGTTCAACGTGACGCGCCCGCCTTTCGAC
>JANNTF010001070.1:0-1480 GCA_031403455.1 Alphaproteobacteria bacterium
CGCGCCGGCGCCGATGGCGTCTTGACCTATTTCGCCGTGGAGGCGGCCGAGGCGCTGCGCGGGTGACGCGCGACGTCAACGTGGCCGGATACGCGGATCCGCATCCCGCCGCCGTTCCGCATCATAGAGCGCGCGATCGAAGACCTGGCCGGCACGCTCGCCGAGCGTTCGGACCGCATCGAGTTCCTTGGCGTAGCTGACCGTGAAGAAACGATCATTGCTGCCCATGACGCCGAGCATGCTGTCCGGCAGAACGAAGGAGCGGAAGCAATTCTGCAGCTTCTCCTGCAGTTCCGGAACCAGATCATGCGCAAGCACGAAGACGATTCTCGGGATCGCGCGCGACTCCCAGACCATCCGAAAATGGGCCTGAGACGTGCGCTGACGCGCGCGCAGATCATTCAAGGAATCATCACTGACGACAGCGGCGTCGTAGAGCCGTGCGACGACGCCGCTCAGACCCTGCTCATCGGAGCCGGCGCTCACGGGACGATAGTCGCGCGCCAACTCGAGCCCCTCGCCGCCATAGGCCGCGCGCACCACGAGGTCGGCCAGCGAAAGACCGCGTGCGACAATCGCCAGGCGCTTGCCGCGCAGATCCTGGAGATCCTCCATCGGCGCATCGTGCCGGGCCAGGATCTGGAACCTGATCGCGTCGATGCCATCCAAACTGGCTGGCGCGGCGAAGGGTATGGCGCCGCCAAAATTGACCGCGAGCGGAACCCACACGACGGGAAACGCGGCCACGTGCAAACGACCGCCGCGCATGGCTTCGACTTGCGCGCCATTGCTCGGCATATGCGCGTAGAGCGCGCGCTTGCTGAGGCAGCGTGTGAGGTGTTCGATGAATGGGCGAAACTTCAGCGCCGCGGCCTCCGATTCGATGTTCGCGAGATAGGAGAACGAGATCGCCGCAGGATTGCGCCAGCGTGACCGATCCGGGGGCCGATCGGCGAGCCAATCGCGATTGAGATCGCAGAACGGCGTATCGAGCTCGCCGCGAAATGCGCAGGGCGTGGTCTGCGCCATGACCGGCCTCTCGCCGACCGGACCGATCCATAGGCCCAGCACCAGACCAACGAGCAACCGCCAGGGCGTCATCGCTTCTCCCCCTCGATCCGCGATTGCGAGCGGGTCTCCTGCTGCTCGAGAAACCCTGCGATGGCTTGATCATGCCATGCGACGCGCGATCCTGCCGCGTGGAACCCGACATGCCCACCGCTGGCCGGCAGCAAGCCGTGCAGCCGAGGCAGATTTGACCAATCCACCGCACGATAGATGTCGCCGGGGATCCAGGGGTCGTCCAAGGCGTGGATCAGCAGCGTGGGCACGCGGATCCGCGCGAGAAACCCTGCCGCGGAGCATCTTGCATAGTACTCGACGGCGCCGCTGAACCCGCTGCTCGGAGCGACCACGCGATCGTCGTAGCCGTAGACGTCGCTGACTTCACCGACGGCGCGGCGCTGCTCGGGCGTGAGCG
>JANNTF010001071.1:0-3537 GCA_031403455.1 Alphaproteobacteria bacterium
ATGGGCACGATCTTCGAGGATCAGGCCAAGCGTCAGCTGCCCAAAGCACAGCTGCGCTCGGTGCAGACTCCCGCGACCGGCTTCCAGGAGGTCCTCGCCAGCCGCGCCGACGTGACCATCACCAGCAACATCGAAGCGGCGACGCTGGTGCGACGCTTCGACCAACTCGCCGTACTCGGCGGCAGCGTGACGATGCGCAACAAGCGCCCCCTCGCCTATGTCGTCGCGCAGGGCGAGCCGGATTGGCTGCATTACGTGAATACGTGGGTGACCCTCAAGCGCAGCGACGGGTTCTTCGAGGCGCTGGAACAGAAATGGCTCGCGGGCTGAACGACACCGCGAGATGAGAAGCGCCGCATTCCTTGCGCTCGCGGCGCTTCTCACGGGCTGCGGCGGGGGCGGATACACCTGGGGCTGGTACGTCGTCTCGCCGTTCGACGCACGCGGGATCAAGAATCTCCGCTTCCTGATCGACGGGCTTGGCGCGACCCTGTCGATCTCGCTGATGGCGATCTTCATCGCGGTGATTGCCGGCGCCTTGATCGCGATCGCCGGGCTGTCGCGCAACCGGTTCTTGCGCGGGTTCAATCGTGTCTATGTCGAGTGCGTGCGCGCGGTGCCGCTGCTCGTGCTGCTGCTCTGGGTCTATTACGGCCTGCCGGTGGTCTTCGGTATCGAGTTCGGCGTGTTCACCGCCGGCGTGTTGACGCTCGCGATCAGCGATTCCGCCTTCGAGGCCGAGATCTTCCGCGCGGGCATCCAGTCGATTGCGCGCGGCCAGACCGAAGCCGCTCAGAGCGTCGGCCTGTCGCGGTGGCAGACCTTGCGTCTGATCGTCCTGCCGCAGGCGATCCGCCGCGTCCTGCCCGCCCTCGGCAACCAATTCGTCTACGTGCTCAAGATGTCGTCGCTGATCTCGGTCGTGGGCTTCCAGGAGTTCACGCGCCGCGCCCAGGAACTCTCGCTGGTCGAGTACCGTCCGCTCGAGATCTACACGTTCCTGGTCCTCGAGTACCTCGTCCTCATCCTCCTCGCCTCGTACCTCGTCAGACTGCTGGAGCGTCGCCTCGGCGCCAACGATGCACACCAGCGCTAACGCCCGTCGGAGATCCCCATGACCATGTCCGCGCCGTATTCCGGCTATCACCGCCGCCGGGTCCTCGCCCCGGATGCCGAGATGACCCAGGTCGGCCCTGAGACGCCCTGCGGCGAATACATCCGTCGCGTCTGGCAGCCAATCGCCATGCTGTCCGAACTCGGCGAGCGGCCTTTGGCGCTGCGCGTGCTCGGTGAAGATCTCGTGCTGTTTCGCGATAAGTCGCACCGCATCGGCCTGCTGCACAAGCATTGCAGCCATCGCGGCGCCAGCCTCGAGTACGGCATTCCGATGGAGCGCGGTCTGTCGTGCTGTTACCACGGCTGGACCTACGACATCGACGGCGCGATCCTCGACATGGGAGCGGAACCGGCTTCGAACCGCATGCGCGACAAGCTATGCCACGGCGCCTACCCCGTGCAGATCCATGATGGCCTGGTGTTCGCCTATCTCGGTCCGCCCGAGCAGAAGCCGAATTTCCCGGTCTTCGATTCGGCGCGGCTCGGCGCCGAGGCGATACCGTTCTCGATCCTGATGCCCTGCAACTGGCTGCAATGCTTCGAGAACACGCAAGACCCGATCCACGTCGTCTATCTGCACACGCGCATGTCCGGGCAGCAATTCGGCGAGGCTTCCGGCGCCATGCAGGTGATCGAGTATCGCCAGACGCCGCTCGGCATGATCAATGTCCAGAGCCGGCGCTGGGGTGGACATCACTGGAACCGCACGACCGAGACGATCCTGCCCAATATGAATCAGGGCGGCGCGGTATGGGAGGCGGCGGATCGGCGCAAGATTCTGCAGCGCGTCGCGTTCACGCGCTGGATGGTGCCGGTCGACGACACGCATACGCAGATCACCGGCTGGCGCTATTTCAGCGACGAACTCGATCCCGGGAAGTTCGGCGACAAGAGCAAAGTCGGCAAGCAGAGCATCGACTTCATCGGCCAGACCGAGGAAGAGCGCTCCTATGAGGAGCGCCAGCGCCGGCCCGGCGACTACGAAGTGCTGGTCTCACAGCGCCCCGTTGCCGTGCATGCGATGGAGAATCTCGCGACCACCGATCAGGGTGTCACCATGCTACGCGGCCTGATTCGTCGTGGCATTCGGGCCATCGCCGGCGGCGCGGATTTTGCGCCCTACCCCGTGCGCCATGACGGGCTGGTCGCGACATTCTGCCAGGACACGGTCTGGCCGATGCCGGCGGCGAAGGACGAAGCCGCGGAGCGCGCCGCACTCGGCCAGTTCGGCAAGCGAATCGCGGACACGCTGCTCGCGAGCGCTGATATCAGCGAAGACGCGCGGCGCGCGGCGATCGCGCAGACACTCGAGCGGTGCTATCCGGGCACAGGCTAGTTGCTCAACTCGACTGACGCTTGCCCCGCATCCGGCTGGCCAGCAAGCCAGCGACGACGTCGAGGAAGGCGGCGATCAGGGGCGCGCCGCGGCGTTCGGCTAGGCACACGACATGGGCGTAGGTGTAGATGTCGGCATCGACGACCCGCAGGGTATGCAAGCGGGCATGCGGGGTGAACTCGACCTCCGAGACGACGCCGATGCCCATGCCGCGGGCGACGGCAAGCGAGACGGCCTCGCGGCTGCCGATCTCGATGCAACGGCCGATCTGCACCTGCGCTCGCCCCAGCGCCGCCTCCAGAGCGTGGCGTGTCGTCGAGCCCTGCTCGCGCAGGATCATCCGCTGCCCCGCCAATTCCCGGATACGGATCGTGCGACGACGTGACCAGGGATGATCGCTGTCGACGAAGACGACCACGGGGTGGCGGCTGTAGGGCACGGCATGAAAGCGCGGATCGTCCTCCACCTGAGCCAACACGGCGACGTCGCTGCGGAATTCCAGCAGCGATTGCAGGGCGTCACGTGAATTGCCCACCGCGACCGAAAAATCGATCTCGGGGAAGCGGGTCCGGAACGCCGCGAGCATCTCGGTGACGTGATAAGGGCCGACGGCGGTGATCTTGAGATGACCGCTGCGCAAACCGGCCGTCGCATTGAGAAAGTCGATCGCCTCCGCCTCGAGGCTCAACATGCGCTGGGTAAGCGCCAGCAGACCGCGACCGGCTCCCGTGAGTTCGACCCGCCGCGCGCGGCGATGGAAGAGCTCGACCCCGAATTGGCGCTCGAGCGCACGCACCTGGGTGGTGATCGTGGGCTGGCCGACCTTGAGCTGCCGCGCCGCCGCGGTGAACCCACCGGCGATCGCTACGGCGTGGAACGAACGGAGCTTCGTGTAATGCATTTGTCGTCCATCGTATCCGTCAATGGCAACGATATCGAATATACATTTGAATCAATGGTCGGCGGCATGGAACTTTGTGCGTCGCGGGGAAGGAAAAGCACGGGATGCCGGGCAACTGGAGTTTCGCCAATCCAGTCACGGTCGAGTTCGGGCCGTCGCGTTTCGATCGCGTGGGAACGCGTAT
>JANNTF010001072.1:0-9076 GCA_031403455.1 Alphaproteobacteria bacterium
ACATGCCGGGATCGAGCTCCCACGGCTCGCGGTTAACATCGACATAGGCGCGTGGAAATCGCGCCTTGATCAGCGACATGCCGAGCGACGGCGCGGCCGTGAACAACTCGTCGATGAACGCATCCTCGGAGCGGCGCAGGCTCAACACGTCGAGCCGGGCGGCGTTGAGGAAGCTGTTGGGGTAGACGCTGCCCGAATGCGGCGATGCGAAGACGACCGGCGCCATCGTGGTTCCCGGCGCGAGCACGTCATACGGTGGATCGAATGGATCGGAGCTGGCGCTGTCGCCCATATGAGATCTTGCGAGGGGAAAAGCCTTCTCAAGGGTTTACCCCGAATGGGATCGCACTGTCATCTTGCCGGGAAGCGCCGCCAAGGGTTCAATGCCGCCGCGATCAAGACACGCCGATTTCGAATCCACGAGGTGCGCGACGATGGCTCGGATCATGCTTGCCGAAGACGATGATGCGATGCGCGCCTTCCTGGCCGCGGCGCTTGGCCGGGCGGGGCATAACGTGTCCAGTTTCGCCGATGGCTGGGCTGCGCTGGCAGCCACCCCGAGTGACTTCGACTTGTTGATCGCGGACATCGTCATGCCCGGCATGGATGGCGTGGAACTGGCGCGCCGCGCGCGTCAATCCCGCCCTGGGCTGCGCGTGATGTTCATCACCGGGTTCGCCGCCGTCGTGCTCGATGGCGGACGCTCGCCGCTGCCGGGCGCGGCGGTCTTGTCGAAGCCCTTTCATCTGAAGGATCTGGTCAACCACGTCGACCGCTTGCTGACGAACTACAACGCGTCGCCCGGGAGTGCTTGATTTCGAGATCACCGTGGCTATAGTCCGGCGCGATTTTAGGGGCGCTTAGCTCAGCGGGAGAGCACTTCCTTGACATGGAAGGGGTCACAGGTTCAATCCCTGTAGCGCCCACCATCTATGTTCCCGCCGCAGGAATGGCCGTCCGAACGGCCATTCTGATTGATTGCCCCCGGTTCGGCCGCGCGTGTCGTCCTAAACCGCGCCGATCCTAAACCGTGCCGACATTCAGCTTGGGTGTCTGCGCGAACCATTCTGGTTTGGCGGCCTCGATCTGCGCCGCGACTTTGAGCAGCAGATCCTCGCGACCGAAATTGCCATAGAGCATGGCGCCCACGGGCAGGCCGTCGCGGTCGAGCCCGACGGGAATCGAGATGCCCGGCAATCCCGACTCGTTGCCCGGCATGGTGTAGCGGCAGGCGCCGGAGAGCCGCGCCATCCAGCCATCGAGCGGTTCATCGTTCAGCAGGCTGTACGGCCCGTTCGCCTTCGGCACCCGGATCGCGAGGGTCGGGCAGAGCAGCAGATCCCAGGCATCCATGAACCGGCCGAAGCCGCGCGTGACGACATTGTTGCACGCCATCGCCTTGTAGAGATCGAGCGTCGAGTAGCCCTGCGCGGCATCGAAATGCCGATAGACCATCGGCGAGAGCATGTCCTTCATGTTCTTGACGTCGAGTCCGCCGGTCTCGGCGATCGGCAGATACTGCACACGTCCGCAGATCCATTGCGTGATGTAGCCACGCCACATCGCATCCCAGTCGCAGAGCGTCGCGTCGTCGATCTCGCCGATGTCATGGCGCAGGCCTTCGAGCACGGTCGCGAGGCCGCGCACCTTCTCGGCGACCTCCGGATCGCACGACCCGTCGCGACCCCAGCTTCCGGTCGACAGCGCGACGCGCAGCCGGCCGGGCGGCGTCGCGATCGCGTCGGCATAGGATCCCGCATACGGCGCCATCGGATAGAAGCTGCCGCCATTGGGCATGCGCGCGAGGTAGTCCATCGCCACGGCGGTGTCGCGCACACTGCGCGTCACCACGCCTTCGACCGCGATGCGCCACGTGAATTCGTTCTGCGCCAGCGGCATCGCCATGCGACCGCGCGAGGCCTTCAGCCCGACGAGTCCGCAGAACGATGCCGGGATTCGCGTCGATCCGCCGCCATCGCTCGCCATGCTGATCGGCGTGACGCCGGCCGCGACGCTCGCGGCCGACCCGCCGGACGACCCGCCGGGCGTGCGATCGAGGTTCCACGGATTGCGCGTCACGTGGACATGGCCGAGATAATTCGTCGACGTATCGAAGGTCATGCCGAATTCCGGGGTCGTCGCGCGGCCGAGCGGGATCAGTCCGGCCGCGAGGTAGTTCTCGACCAGCGGATCGGTGGCCTTCGACACGTTGCCCTTCAGCAGCTTGGTTCCCGATTCCTGCTTGCGGCCCTTGAGCCGCGAGCCGAGATCCTTGAGGAACATCGGCACGCCGTAGAGCCGTGCGTCGCGGGCGGGACGATCGACATCGGGGTCAGCGACCACGTCGTCGAAAACCTCGAGCACCGCGTTGAGCTTGGGATTGACGCGTGCGACCCCGGCCGCACTCTGCGCCATGACTTCGCGCGCCGAGATCTGTCCCGAGCGCACCAGGCCCGACAGACTCACCGCGTCATGACGGATCCACTCCGCCCAATTCATCACGAGAGACTTGCCGCCCGCCATGTGTTCCCCCATCACTCGATCCGAGGCGATTGAAGCCGTCGCGCGGGACGGCCGCAAGAGGCAGTTCAGCGCGGCAAGTCTGCGCTTGCCGCCTGCCAATACGCGACCGCGTCGACCTGCCAGCGCCGGTAGTCGCGATACGCATCCTCGAGGGCGGCGAAGTGCGGCCGCCAGCCGAACTCCTGGCTCAGCCGCGCGATCGACAGGGGCGCGCGATCGCGCGACGAGAAGAGATCGACGCTCGCGCGCTCACCCGGACCGGCCAGCCTTGCGCCGACCGCGGGCACATCGCGCGTCCAGCGTTCGGCCCAGGCAAGCGCGGTCCAGCTGGTGCCCGATGCGATGTTGTACAGGCGATGGCGCGGTCGCTCGGCGTCGAGCAGGGTGACAATGGCGCGCGCGACGTCGCGGGCATAGACCCAGTCGCGATTGCCGGCGGCGCTGAGCAGGGCCGGGGCGCCGCGCGCCGCGCAGCACGCGGTCTGGAACAGCGCGCTCGGCGTGTCGCGCTCCCCCGTCTTGCGTTCCCACGGACCGAATACGGCAGCCAGACGCACGCTCAGCGCATCGAGCTGCCAGAGATCGGCGAGCCGCGCGACCAGGCGCTCGGACGCGAATTTGGTCAGGCCATAGAGCGCGACCGGATCGCAGCGATCGGTCTCGGTGAGCGGATGGTCGACGAAGGCGGCATCGCCATAGACGGCGACGGAGCTGAGATTGAGGACGCGGCCGACGCCCGCATCGCGCGCCGCGCGCAGCACCGGCGCCAGCGCCGCGAGATTGATCGCGAGCACGCCCTCGGGATCGCTCGCGTCGCGGGCCGCATCGGCGGTGATCGCGGCGCCCCAGACGAGACGGCGCACACCCGGCACGATCTGGGTTCGGATGAACGCGACGTCGCGCACGTCGCCGATCGCGACCTCGAGGCGACCGCCGCGATCGCGCAGGAACGCGAGCGCGCCGGCCGGCGGCATGCTGCGATCGACCAGCGTCACGCGATCGCCGCGGGCGAGGAGATGTTCCGCGATCGACAAGCCGACGAAGCCCGCACCGCCGAAGATCAAAATCGTCATCGCGTCGCGCCGGCGAGCTTGGGTTGAAGAATGGCCTGCGGCACGTCATAGGCCTTGAGCGCTGCCCAATGCGCGTCGAGATCGCCCGCGAACAACCCGCGTGTCACGCCCTGCGCCAGGCGCGGCACCGCCGTAGTCATCGCGTTGATCGACGAACCCGAGGGCCCGAAGCTCATCGTCGCGGCGATGCCGAAGAAATGGATGTCCCGGATCCACGGGGTCTGCCCGCTCCGCTTCTCCTGAAACGCATAGTCGGCGCCGAGATAGGGGAAGCGGGCGAGACGATCGTCGCGCTCCTCGAGCGGCGGTGTGTAGCGATCCGCCCAGGTCGCGATGTTGTCCGCGCAGGCGGCGAGTTCCGGCCGCAGGGCGAAATCCATGTCCACGCCGGTGCCGGTGATCAGGAGATCTGCCGTGAACTCGCCCTTGCAACTGCGCACGGCGGCGCGGCCATCGATTGCGCGCGCGCCCTCCCACGGTTCTCCCGCGCGCAAGGTGAAATTGGGGAAGCGCGCACAGCGGTCATAGGTGTCCTGCGGAAATCCTTCGCGCAAGCCGAGGATGTGACTCATGAAGCGCCACCGCCAGACATCCTCCATCTCGCAGAGATGCTGCAGGAAGCCCGCGAAAGTCAGCCAGCGATAGGGCTGGATCACCTGCGGCGCGGCGCGGCGGCAGAACAGATGCACATCGCGGGCGCCCGCCTCGAGCGCCGCGGCGGCATTGTCGAAGGCCGAGGCGCCGGCGCCGAGCACGAACACCGTCTTGCCGCGCAGCGCCGCGAAGTCGATCGCATCGCAGGTATGAGCGCGCAACGAGCGCGGGAGTGCGGCGACGAAATCCGGCATCCACCACCCGCCGGCGCCTTCCTGGCCCGTCGCCAACACGATCTTGCGCGCATGGACGTGACGCTCGACGCCGCCTTCGCGCAACGTCGCGCGCAGCAGCCCAGCGGCGGGCGTGATGGCGAGCAGCTCCACCGCGTTGCGCACCGGCACCCCGGTCACGCGCCGGATCCAGAGCATGTAGTCGTTCCACAATTCCCTGGGGATGAGGCGCAGGCTCTGCCAGCTCGCCGCTCCGAACTTGGCTTCGTGCCAGACCTGATAGGTCAGGCTCGGTACGCCGAGGTCGGGACCCGTCTGGTCCTTGGGGCTGCGCAGATTGGGCATGCGTGCGTAGGTGACCCACGGGCCCTCGGCGCCATACGCGGCCCGGTCGATCACCAGCAGGTTGTCGACCCTCGCGCGCAGCAGCGCGAAGCCCGTCGTCACGCCGCATTGGCCGGCGCCGACGATCAGCACGTCGAGCGCGTCGCTGCCGTCGGGCGCCTGGCGCGGTGTGAGCCATTTGGCGCGGGGGTGCGCGATCAACGCGAGGTCGCGCTGCACCTGGGCTTCGAGCTCAACGAGCGCCATCGTCATGTCCGTTTCCCGCTCGCAGGCTGGCCATAGCCGCCGCCTCCAGGTGTTTCGAAGATCACCACATCGCCGCTTTCCAGCATCACATTCGCCTTGCCAGGGAGTTCCTCGCATCGCCCGTCGCGGCGTTGCAGCGTCACGCGCGCGGGCAGGCCGTTCTCGCCGCCGCGCAGCCCGTAGGGCGCGATCAGACGCCGCTCGAACATCGTGGTCAGGGACATGCGATCGGCGAGCACGCGATAGGCGCGCACCTGGCCGTCGCCGCCACGATGCGCGCCGGCGCCGCCGGAGCCATGGCGCAACCGCTGACGATCGACGCGCAGCTGGTACTCCGACTCGATGACCTCGATGGGCGTGTTCATCACGTTGGTGAGGTGGACGCGCACCACCGCCATGCCATCGCGGTCGATGCGCGCACCTTCGCCGCCGCCATGGGGCTCATAGAACGTCGCCCAGCGCCCGTTGCGTCCCGGACCGCTGAAGATCAGCAGGCCCGACGAGGTATTGCCGCCGGCGCTCATGCGCTCGCCGAGCACGGGTTCGAGCGCCTTGAAGATCGCGTCGACCGCACGCAGCGAGGTCTCGTGATTGCCGCCGACCACGGGCTTGTCGGGACTCGCATCCATCACCGAGCCAGGCCGGGTGATGATCTTGAGCGGCCGGTAGCAGCCGCCGTTGGACTGGATGTCCGGCCCGGCGAGCGCCTTGAGCGTATAGAACGCGGCCGAGCCGGCGACGAAGCGCGTCGTGTTGAGCGGCCCGTCGATCGCGTCGTCGCTCGCGGTGAAGTCGAAGCTCGCTTCATCGCCGGCGATCGTCACCGTGACCCGGATCGCAACCGGCGCATTGCCGGGCCCGCCGTCGTCGAGATGGTCGAGTCCCGTATAGACGCCGTCCGGCAGCGAGCGGATCGCCGCACGCATCTGGGCCTCCGAGCGGGCATGCAGGGCCGCCATCGCAATGCGCAGCGTATCGACGCCGTGACGCGCGGCGATGTCGCGCAGCCGCGTGTCCGCGATCCGGGTTGCGGCGACCTGCGCCATCAGATCGCCCTCGCGTTCCCGCGGACCGCGCACATTGGCGAGGATCAGCGCGATCTTCTCGGCATCCGCTTCGTCGTCGACGAAGATGCGCGTCGGCGGGATGCGCAAGCCCTCCATCCAGGCGTCCGTGGCCTGGGCGAAATAACTACCGGGCGCGGCGCCGCCGATATCGGCCCAATGCGCGAGCTGCGCCGCGAAGGCGATCAGGCGATCGCCGGCGAAGATCGGGCGGATCACCTTCACATCGGGCAAATGATTGCCGCCGATCTCGGGCAGGTTGAGGATCCAGACGTCGCCGGCGCGCAGAATTTCGCGCGGGACGCGCTCGAGAAACGCCTTCACCGTGTAGCTCATCACGCCGAGATGGATCGGGACGTCGTGGCCCTGTGCGATCAATTCGCCCCAGGGGTCGGTGAGCGCCGACGAGAGATCGCCGGCTTCACGCAGTAGCGGCGAGCGCGCCGAGCGCATCACGACCAGCGACATCTCCTCCGCCGCCGAATTCAGCGCGTGGCGGATCACCTCGAGTGTGAAGGGATCGCTGCTCAAGGTGCCGCCTCGCGACGTTCGAGCCCGAGGTGACCCGCCGCGTCGGCCTGCGCGCTCCAGCCGGGTTCGACGACGATCGTGGAGACCTCGTCCTCGATGATGGCGGGGCCGGCGATGGCGCGCCCGGGCGTCAGCGCGTCACGATCGAAGCGCGGCGTGTCGACCTCCAGCGCCGCCGGGAAGCTGCAGCGTCGGATGCGCGTCGCCGCCGCCGCGATGGGCAATGCGCGCGCCGGCAGCCGCCGCGGTGGCGCAGGTGCGGCGGCGCGCAGCCGGAGCGCCTCGATCTCCCACGGCTCGTCCGTCGCGTAGCCGTAGAGCCGGATATGCGCCGCGCGAAACGCCTCACCCAGGGCCTCGCGCGCGACGGGCCAGGTGAAATGCACCTCCGTCGTGTCGGATTGACCGAGGTAGCGCACGAGCGCGATCTCCTGCGTCGTCAGCGACGCAGCGTCGTGTCCCGCGATCGACAACGGCGCGCAGGCCTGCGCGCGCACTTCCTCGCGCAGCGCGGTGAATCGCTCCTGGGTCCAGTCGGTGTGCTTCAGCCTGATCGTGCGTTGCACGGTGTAGGACGGCGCGGCCGCAACGCAGCCGAGCGCCGAGAACCCGCCCGACGCGGCGGGGATCAGCGCCTGGGTCATGCCGACCTCCTCCGCGAGACCGCACGCGTGCATCGGGCCGGCGCCGCCGAACGCGATGAGCGTGCAATCGCGCACGTCGATGCCGCGCTCGATCGAGACGCGCCGGACAGCGCGCGCCATCGTGGCATTGGCGACGCGAACGATGCCGAGCGCGGTGTCGACGAGGCCGAGGCCGAGCCGCGTGGCGATCGGCGCCAGCGCGCGCTCGGCCGCGCCGAGATCGAGTTTGATGCTGCCGCCGAGCATGCGATCGGGATCGAGATAGCCGAGCACGGCGAGCGCATCGGTGATCGTCGGCTCGGTGCCGCCGCGGCCGTGCACGGCCGGTCCCGGCACGGCGCCCGCGCTCTCGGGTCCGATCGACAACCCGCCGAGCCCGAATTTCACCAGCGAGCCGCCGCCGGCGCCGATCGACTCGATCGCCACCATCGGCTGGCGCACGGCGCGCCCCGCGATGCGCTTGTTGGCCGCGATCTCGACATCGCCGTCGATGATCAGCGACACATCGGTCGTCGTGCCGCCCATGTCGAAGGCGAGCGCGCGGACGATTCCGGCGTCACGCGCCGCCGCTGCGGCGGCGACGGCGCCCGCCGCCGGACCGGACATGGCGAGCGAGAGCGGCCGGTCGCGTGCGGTTTCCGGTGCCGTCATGCCGCCCGCGGAATGGAACAGATGCACGCGCGTTCCCGTCGGCACGTCGCGCGCCAGACGTTCGACATAGTCGCTGACGAGCGGCATGACGCTGGCGTTCAGTACCGTCGTGAGCGTGCGCTCGTACTCGCGCGCCTCGGGGCTGACCTCGTGCGAGAGCGAGACGTAGCGGCAGCGCGCGCGCAGCTTGGCGCCGAGCAGGCGCTCATGATCCGGATTGGCGTAGGCATGCAGCAACGCGACCGCGATCGCCTCGGCGCCGCTCGCGATTGCCTGCGCGACGATCGCATCGATCTCCGCCGCGTCGGGGGCATGAACGACGGCACCCTGCGCATCGACACGCTCGGTCAGGCCAAAACAGCGCGCGCTGGGCACGTCCGGCGGCAGGCGCGGCAGCGCCGCGAGATCATAGAGCGCGCGCCGGCTCTGGCGGCCGATCGCCAGCACGTCCTCGAACCCCGCTGTGGTGATCAGCGCCACGGGCGCGATCTTGCCTTCGACCAGCGCATTGGTGACCAGGGTCGTGCCGTGGATCAGCGCCGCGATGTCCGGCCAACCGAGCGCGACGGCGGCCAGCGCATCGTTGATCCCGGCGAGTGGCGCGTGCGGAATTGTCGGCACCTTCGCGATGCGCCGCTCGCCGCTGGACCCGTCGAGCGCGACGATGTCGGTGAAGGTGCCACCGATATCGATGCCGACGCGCCAGATCCGTCGCGTCATGCGCGCGCCTCCGGATCGAAATGCGGGATCGCGGCGAGCAGCTCACGCGCGTAGTCGGTCCGAGGCTGATCGAAGATGTCCTGACTGACGCCTTGCTCGACGATCGCGCCGTTCTGCAGCACCACCAGCCGCTCGCACATCATGCGCACGACGTTGAGATCGTGGCTCACGAACAGGAAGGCGAGGCCGCTCTCGCGCCGCAGCCGATCGAGCAGATGCAGCACCACCGCCTGCACCGAGACATCGAGCGCCGCCGTCGGCTCGTCGAGGATCAGCAGGCGCGGATCGACGGCGATGGCGCGCGCGATCCCGACACGCGCCTTCTGACCGCCGGAGAGCTGGTGCGGGAATCGATCGAGAAGATCGACGGGCAGCCCGACACGGGTCGCGATGTCGCGCGCCCGTGCGCGCAATGCGCTGGTGCCCTTCTCGCCGAGCAGCCGGCGCAGCGG
>JANNTF010001073.1:0-3248 GCA_031403455.1 Alphaproteobacteria bacterium
CGAGGATCGACAGCCTGCCGTCCTGAGCGGTGATCGGAATGCTGACTTCGCTGCGGCCGGTGCCGGGCGCCGGCTTGGCGACGATGTTGAGCGCGGCGCGAATCGCGGCCGCCTGGCGGCTGCCGATCTGGCGCGTCTGGACCAGCGCCTCCAGCAATTCGGCATAACCGGTGACGCGGACGGCGAACGCGGCTTGCGGCCGGTTCTGGCGATCGAGAGTCGCGGTGCCGTCGCCGCTGATGAACAACGGCGCCCAATCGAGCGTGAGCTTGCGCAGCTCGACCACGCCGCCCGAATCGCGCCAGGCCGCAATCGACTCGGCCGGCGTCGCGGCGCGGGCGTGATCGCCGCGCACGCCGAGCTCGGCCTCGCCACGGCGCAGCTTCTGGCTGAAAGGGGGCTGCCAGCCGGAGGGCGGTTCGACATCGTCGAGCTCGAGCGTGATGTTGAGGAACTCGCGCCGCGCCGGATCCACCGGGTCGATTTCGCGCGCGACGAGACGCACACGCCGGGCCTTCACCGTGTCGGTGCCGCCGGATGCGCGCGCCGTGAGATCACCGAGATCGACATCCAGCGCGCGGACGCGGCCCGAAGCCGACAGATGCAGCTGCGCGTCCGGGCGCTGCGCTTCCAGTTCGATCGCCGTCACGCCCGCAATGTCGCGGCGTTCGAAGCGATGGCGGCCGGGCAGCCGGATGGGCACGTCGTGCAACCGCCAGGGCAGCAGCGTCGCCTCCAGCCGCGCGCCGGTGAGAAGCTGCGGCATCGGCTGCGGGCGGCCGATCTCGTACGCCTCGGCGATCATGCGCCAGGTGAACGGGAAGCCGTCGATGCGCAGCGACCGATAGGTCAGGATGTTGCCGCGCGCGCGCTCGCGCTCGATCCAGGCGATCGCCCGGCCCTCGATATGGCTGGCGAGTGCGAACCAGGCGGCGACCCAGATGACGAGCGTCGCCGCGATGGCGCCGAGCGTGATGCGCACGCCGCGGGTCATCAGCCCGCCGCGATCCCGATGATGGCCTGGCGGATACCCTGCCGGGAGCGGAACAGCACGAGTTCGCGCCAGGATTCCGTGTCGGGATAGAACGCACGGCGAGTCGCTGCGCGCGCGCGGGCCTGCATCGGATCGCTCCAGTCCAGGCCGCGCTGGCGCGCCCAGCAATCGCCGCGCAACGCGTCGAGCACCTGGTTCTTGGTGAAGGTTCCGAACTCGAAGGTCACGAAGGCGAGGCGCTCGCCGAGCAGATTGCGCCAGCCGAACGCGCTGAGCCCGGTGCGCAGGGTCGAGACCGAAGTGCCGCGCGCCGGCTCGGTCACCGACTCGCCCCAGATGCGCAGCACGCGGTCGCGCGCCAGGCTGCCTTCGGGCATGTGCGAGATCGGCTCGCCATACCCGTAAGGGCCGAGGCCGGTATGCATGTCGATGACGGCGACCGCCGCGCGGGTCGTCAGGCGATGGCGCGCGATGATCGCTTCCTCGGTCCGTCGCGCCCAGGTCGGCGCGACGCCGCCGAAGAACAATCCCAGGGGATGCTGGTATTGACCCGACGAGATCGCACGAAACCATTGCTCCTCGGTGCGCGGCTTGCGCCAGGCGGCGATCGCGGCGTCGGCGGGCGCGCGTCCGGGTCCCTCGAGTTCGGGGGGGACGACATGCGCGGCGAGTTCCTCGTAGCCGGGATTCTCCGGCAGCTTCGCCGTGAAATCGATCCAGTTGCGGTTGAGGTCGACATTCTCCTCGGTCGTCCGGCTCAGCCACGCCCAGCCATAGGGATTGACGGCGTGGATCATCAGCATCGCGGTGTCGCGCGGCAGCGACGCGGAGCCGCCATTCAGCAGCCAGTCGATCTGCCCGCCGGAGCCGCAGAACCCCTCGACGCCATGGGTGCCGGAGATCACGCCGACGACGAAACGCGCGTCGCTGGGCCCGATCCACGCGATGTCGGTCGCGAGCTCCTCGCCCTGGGGACCGGGATTGGGATTGAGATAGCTCTCGGTGGCGATTCCCAGCGTTGCGCAGGCGCCACGGAATTTTGCGCGCGCTTGCGCGTAATCGGCGGCGAAGCACAGGCGGGCGGCATTCTCGATTTCCATGACCGATGCGTTTACCGTGATTCTGATGCCGGGGATACGCGAGCCGCCTCACGTATTGCGTCGAGGTCGGCAGCTTGTATGGTCCGACGGCATCGCGCGCCGTCAACCCGAACGGCCGATCCTTGAGCATCCCCGCCGGCCATGACCTCGCCGCCCGAAGATCGCGCCTGTCCGCCGCCGCATGATGGCAAGGATCTCTGGGTCTTCGCCTACGGATCCTTGATCTGGGACCCGGGCTTTCCCTTCGAGGAAGCGCGCCCCGGCTTGCTGCGCGGCTATCATCGCGCCTTCTGTCTCTACTCGACGCGCTATCGCGGCACGCCCGAACGTCCGGGACTCGTGCTCGGCCTCGATCGCGGCGGCGCCTGCCGCGGCGTCGCCTATCGCATCGCTGCGTCGCAGGTGGAGGCGGTGTGGTCCTATCTCTGGGAGCGCGAGATGACCAACCAGTCCTATCACTGCCGCTTGCTGCCGATCGAACTCGAGGGCGCGAGCATCCGCGCGCGCACTTTCGTGGTCGACCGCTCGCATCCCAACTACGCCGGCAAGCTCGACACCGCGCGCACCGCCGAGATCATCTGCGACGCGGTCGGCCAGCGCGGCGCCTGCTACGCCTATCTCGCGAGCACCGTCGATCATCTCGACCAGCTCGGCATCCCCGATCACCGCTTGCACGCGCTGCTCGCCGCCGTGCAGGTCAGGCGCGAGGCGCCCAACGGGGAGTGATTGTGAGTGCGGCCGCTGGCGCGTAGCGTCGGTGTTGTTCGGCGAGACCCCTATGCCCACGGTAACGAGGTGATCGAATGATCAGGCGATCGATCCTGCTGATGGCCGGAGCCCTGGTCGGTGGCGCTGGCGCGGTCGCTGCTCAGCAGGCGGGAAGGATCTACCGCATCGGGCGCTTGTCGCCGCTCTCGGCCGCTGCTGACACTCCCTTCCTGCTGGAATTGCGGCAAGGACTGCTGGATCTCGGCTGGCGCGAGGACCGGGATTTCGTTTTCGTGTCCGTGTTTGCCGATGGGCAGCTTGAGCGGCTCGGCAGACTCGCTGCCGAGCTGGTGCGATTGAAGGTCGATTTGATCGTGACGGGATCGAACCCTGGCGCGCTCGCCGCCATGAGCGCGACCGACACGATCCCGATCGTGATGGTCACG
>JANNTF010001074.1:0-2924 GCA_031403455.1 Alphaproteobacteria bacterium
CGGCAACACGACGGCCGGCGCGACGGCGGTGCTCAACGGCGCGTTCAAGACCACCGGCCTCAACGCGGCGCAGTTCACCGGCTCGGCCGTGGGCAGCGGCAGCGGCGCCAATTGGACCGCCGCCGCCGGCGCCAATTCTGCGGGCTTCGACCTGATTTTCGCGCCGACGAGCAAGGGCGCGCTCGCCGGGCAGTCGCTGCAGGTCGTCAACAATTTCTCCAACGTCGCCGGGCAGACGATCAGCCTCGGCGCCAACGGCTATCTCCAGGCGCAGCCGACTTTCGGCACGCTCAATTTCGGGTCGGTGCTTGCCGGCTCGACGACGGTGATCAATCTCACCGTCAACAACATCGGCGTCATCGGCGACCTGTTCCAGGAAGGGCTCAACGCATCCTGGGGCACGGTGACCAATGGCGGCCTCGGCACGGTAACCACGCTCGCCGGCGCGATCACCAATCTCGCGGCCGGGCTCAGCAACGCCTCGACCCTGCAGCTGCAGCTCGTCGCCGGCGGCACGGCGGGCGCGGTCAACGGCAATGTGCAGGTGATCCTGGCGACCAACGGCACCGGCACGTCGGGTCTCGGGACCGCGGCACTGCCGACGCAGCTGCTCAGCTATGGCGGCGTCATCTCGGCCGTCGTCACCAATCTCGCTGCCGGCAGCGCCGCGCCGACGACGCTCAATTTCGGCAACAAGCGCGTGAACGACGTGGTCGCGGCGCAGGCGCTGACGATCACCAACACAGCAGCGGCGCCGGCCGAGGGCCTCAATGCCAGCTTCGGCGTGCCGACCAATGCGGGCATCGTCACGGCGGGATCCGTGACCAGCCTCGCTGCGCAGGCGACCAACGGCGTCGCGATGACGGTCGGCCTGAATACGGCCAGCGCCGGCTCGAAGAACGGTACGGTCGCGGTGAATTTCGTGTCCGACGGCAGCGCCAATGGTGGCGTCACGACCGCGGTCGGAAACCAGCCGATCTCCGTCATCGGCAGCGTGTTCCGTCTTGGTGCCGGCAACGCGACTCCGACCCCGGTCAATCTCGGCAATTTCCGCCTCGGCGGCGCGGCGCCTGCCGCGCAGGCGCTGGCCGTGCAGAACACCGCGGCGGCGGACGGCTTCTCGGAGTCGCTCGGCATCGGCACGGCGAACACGACCGGCGCGTTCAACATCACCAATAATCTCGGCGCGACGCGAATCAATCCGACCCTGAGCCAGGCCAGCGCGCTGTCCGTGTCGCTCGGGGCGGGCGCAGTGGCAGGCGTGAATGCCGGCAACCTCGCGGTCCAATACGTCTCCGACGGCGCGGGCTCGAGCAACCTCGGCGTGATCAACTCGAACCTCCAGAACGTGACGCTGCAGGCGACGGGCTTCAACGCGGCGGCGGCGAACACGCTCGGCAACGTCGTGCTCGCGAACCGCCATGTGAATGTCGCGGCGTCGCAGGCGCTGAGCATCTCGAACACCGCGCCGACTGGCTCGTTCACCGAGCGTCTCAACGCCAGCTTCGGTACGCTCATCGGCAACGCGACGACGAACGGTGGCTCGATCGCGCTGCTGTCGCCGGAAGCGAGCCCGAATACGGCGATGACCGTGGGCTTCAGCACCGCCACGGCGGGAGCCAAGTCCGGCACGGTTCAGGTCAACTTCCAGACCGATGGCGCGGGCACGTCCGGCCTCGCGGCGGCGCCACTCCTGAGCCAGACGATCACCGTCTCGGGCAATGTGTTCGCATTCGCGACGCCGACGGTGGCCAACCAGGCGAGCGTGCTGAATTTCGGCAATGTGCTGCAGAACTCGGTTCAGAGCCGTGCGCTGTCGATCACCAACACGCTGGTTGCGGCGAATGCCGCGTTCCAGGAAGGCCTCGACGCAAGTTTCGGCACTGTGACCGGGGCCGACGCGGCGAAGTTCACGACTGCCGGATCGATCTCCAATCTCGGCGCCGGGCTGACCAACAACGCGGCGATGACGGTCGGTCTGAACACCAGCGCGACCGGCACGTTCACGGCGTCGGTGCCACTCGCCTTCGTATCGAACGGCACGATCAGCGGACTGACGAATACCGCGCTTACGGGCGTGAACCTACCGGCGAATGCCGTGGTGCAGTTCAATGTCGGCAATCTCGCGATCGCGAACCTGAACCCGACCAATGTGAATTTCGGCAAGTTCCGCGAAGGCCAGGTCACCAGCCAGAACCAGGCGCTGACGATCAGCAATCTGCTGGTCGGTGCGGGCGAAGGTCTCAATGCGAGCTTCGGCGCGAACACCGGCACGGCCACCAACAACGGCGGCACGATCACCTCGCTCGCCGGTCAAGCCTCGAACAGCGTCGCGATGAACGTGAGCCTGAACGGGCTCGCGACGGCTGGCGCGAAGAGCGGCGCCGTGACGGTGAACTTCGCCTCCGACGGTACGTTCAACAGTGGCACGCAGACGCCGCTATCGCCGCAACAGGTGAGCCTCTCGGCCGAGGTCTATCGCCTCGCGCAAGGCGCTGCGACCCCGAGCCCAGTCAATCTCGGCAATTTCCGCCTCGGCGGCGCGGCGCCGGCGAGCCAGGCGCTGTCGGTGCAGAATACCGCGGCGGCGGACGGATTCTCGGAATCCCTCGGCATCGGCACGGCGAACACGACCGGCGCGTTCAACGTCGCCAATAATCTCGGCGCGACGCGGATCAATCCGACCTTGAGCCAGGCCAGCGCGCTGTCCGTGTCGCTCGGCGCGGGCGCGACTGCCGGCCTGAACACCGGCAACCTCGCGATCCAGTACGTCTCGGACGGCGCGGGCTCGAGCAACCTCGGCGTGATCAACTCGAACCTCCAGAACGTGACGCTGCAAGCGACCGGCTTCAACGCGGCGGCGGCGAACACGCTGTCGAACGTGGTGCTGGCGAACCGCCATGTGAACGACGTGGCGTCTCAGG
>JANNTF010001075.1:0-4981 GCA_031403455.1 Alphaproteobacteria bacterium
CAGCGGCAGCAGCGCCATCGCGAGCAGTGCTACCGGAAGCAGCGCCAGAAAGACCGGCCGGCGATACCAGCGCTCGCTCTCGAAGCACAGGATGAAGCTGATCAGGTAGAGCACGAGCGGCGCGAGCCAGAGCAACGGCACCGGCGCCACGTTCTGGGTGAGCTGACTCGTGACAGCGAGCAATAGGATCGATGGCGCCGCTGCGAGCGCGACCCAGACGGCAATACGCGACGGGGCGAGCGGAACCGGGGCGAGCGCTGCGACGGCTATCGCCGGCGTCGCCAGGCGCAACCGGCGCACGGCCAGCAGCGCGAAGGGCATCGCCACCGCGGCGTAGGCCCATGACCAGCCGATCTGCTGCACCCGCAAGGCAAATGCCGGCTCGACCGCGAAGGGATAGCCGATCAGGGCGAGCATCGATGCGAAATTGGACAAGGCAAAGAGACGGTAGGGCGAGCGACCCGCGAGATCGCTGGCGAACCAGCGCTGCAGCAGCGGGCTGGTGGTCGCGAGCACGAGATAGGGCAGACCCACGCTGGTCGCGAGGAGCAGCAGAATGGCGCGCGTCGGTTCGCTGTCTGCGGTCGGCTTCCAGATGGCGTCGGGCACGATCGGCAGGGTGACGAGACTCGCCGCGATCAGCGCGAGCTGCATGCCGCCTTGGAAGCGCCCTGAGAGATACTGCGTCATCAGATGCGCCAGCCCGTAACCGGCCAGGAGCAGCGCCTGGAAGAACAGCATGCAGATCGTCCACACCGCAGCCGAACCGCCGAACCACGGCAGGATCGCCTTGCCGATCAGCGGCTGCACCAGAAACAGCAGGAACGCGTTGCCGAAGATCACGACGGCATAGAGCGCGGCCAGGGGCATGGGGTACCGGTTCAGAACGACGGGGGCGTGGTCGAAACAAAGAGGGCCTCATCCCGATCTGGTCGACGGATGAGGCCCGATTGCAGCGGCGCGCGAGCGCCGACGCGGTGGCGTTACTTGGGCGCGATGACCATGGTCATCTGGCGGCCTTCCATTTTCGGATGCTGTTCCACCTTGATGGTCTCGCCGAGGTCGCTCTTCACGCGGTCGAGCACCTTGGCGCCGAGATCCTGGTGGACCATCTCGCGGCCGCGGAAGCGCAACGTCAGCTTGACCTTGTCGCCTTCGGCGATGAAGCGTTCCATCGCGCGCATCTTGACGTCGTAGTCGTGGTCATCGATGCCCGGGCGCATCTTGATCTCCTTGATCTCGATGACCTTCTGCTTCTTGCGCGCCTCGTTCTCTTTTTTCTGCAGCTCGTATTTGTACTTGCCGAAATCGAGCACTTTGCAGACCGGCGGCTCCGCGTTGGGCGAGATCTCCACGAGATCGAGCCCCGCCTCGTCGGCAATCGCGAGCGCCTGGTAGAGGGAGACGATCCCAAGCATTTCATTGTTGGCATCGATCAGCCGCACTTGTGCGGCTTCGATCTGGTCGTTCACGCGCGGGCCACCCTTAGCGGGCGCTTCCATCATCGGTCGGGCGATAGAACTTCTCCTTGGTTACAGCCGTTCCCGGACATCCGACCCGCACCGTTCCTAGGGCGCGCGACCAGGCGGCCCCCATGGGGCGGCTTAAGGTGCTTCAGGCGCTGGGGACTTTCGCCTCGTCGCGCAATGTAGCGATGGCCTCATCCAGCGCAAGTGAACGCTGCTCCTCGCTGCCGAGCCGCCGGATCGTCACCGTCCGCTGCTCGGCCTCGCGCCGGCCGAGCGCCCATAGATACGGGGTCTTGGCGACGCTGTGTTCCCGCACCTTGTAGCCGATCTTCTCATTGCGCAGGTCGAGCACGGCACGGATCCCGGCGCGCTCCAGCAACGCCAGAACCTCCTGCGCGTAGGGGTCGGCGTCGGAGATGACGGTCGCGATCGCGACCTGAGTTGGCGCCAGCCACAGCGGGAAGCGCCCGGCATAATGCTCGATCAGGATGCCGATGAAGCGCTCGAAGGAACCCAGGATCGCGCGGTGCAGCATCACGGGCCGGTGTTTCTGGCCATCGGCGCCGATGTAGCTGGCGTCGAGTCGCTCGGGCATCACGAAATCGACCTGCAGCGTGCCGCATTGCCAGTCGCGCCCGATCGCATCGCGCAGCACGAATTCCAGCTTCGGACCATAGAAGGCACCCTCGCCCGGATTGCGCACCGTCTCCAGATTTGCGGCTTGCGAGGCCGCTTCGAGCGCGGCCTCCGCCTTGTCCCAGATCGCGTCTTCGCCGGCGCGTTCCACGGGCCGGTCGGAGAATTTGATGCGGATGTCGTCGAAGCCGAGATCGCCATAGACCGAGCGCAGCAGCGCGCAGAACTTCACCGACTCAGCGGTGATCTGATCCTCGGTCACGAAGATATGCGCATCGTCCTGCGTGAAGGCGCGCACGCGCATGATGCCGTGCAGCGCGCCCGACGGCTCGAAGCGATGGCAGGCGCCAAACTCCGCCAGCCGCAGCGGCAGATCGCGGTAGCTCTTCAGCCCCTGGCGGAAGACCTGCACATGGCCCGGACAATTCATCGGTTTCAGCGCGTAGAGCCGATCCTCGTCCGCGTTCTCGCTGCGCGGCTTGGCCGCGAACATCGCGTCCTTGTATTTGTCCCAATGCCCCGAGCGTTCCCACAACACGCGGTCGAGCACCTGGGGAGTCTTGATCTCGACATAGCCGTCGCGCTCGAGCCGCGCGCGCATGTAGCGCTCGAGCGCGCGATAGAGCGCCCAGCCCTTGGGATGCCAGAACACCGAGCCGACCGCCTCTTCCTGGATGTGGAAGAGCTCCATCTCGCGGCCGATGCGGCGATGGTCGCGCTTCTCCGCCTCCTCGAGCCGATGCAGATAGGCCTCGAGCGCTTCCTTGGTCGGCCACACCGTGCCGTAGATGCGCTGCAGCTGCGCGTTCTTCGCGTCGCCGCGCCAATAGGTGCCCGACAGCTTCATCAGCTTGAAGTGCTTGCCGAGCTTGGCTGTGGAGGGCAGATGCGGTCCGGTGCACATGTCGAGCCACCGGCCCTGCCGATACACCGAGATCGCCTCGTCCCTGGGGATCGAGTCGACCCATTCCGCTTTGAAGCTCTCGCCATGCGCGATGAAATATTCCTTCATCCGCTGATGGTCCCAGACCTCGCGCTCGATCTTCTCGTCGCGATCGACGATCTCGCGCATCTTGGCTTCGATCTTGGGAAAATCGGCCGGAGTGAACGCCTCGGCACGATGGAAATCGTAATAGAAACCATCCTCGATCGACGGGCCGAACGTGATCTGGACACCAGGCCACAGCTCCTGCACCGCCTCGGCGAGAAGATGCGCCGCATCGTGACGCAACAACTCCAGCGCGTCGGGCGACTTGCCCGTCACGATCTCGACGCCAGCATCCGCATCGATCGTCTGCGCGAGGTCGCGCACCTCACCATCCACCTTGACGGCGAGCGCGGCCTTGGCGAGACCGGCGCCGATCGATTGCGCGACCTCCAGGCCGGTTGGCGCGACGGCGAATTGCTTCACGCTGCCATCGGGCAGCTTGATCGAAATCATTTTCCCTGACCTGTTCGAAATGCGGCGGCGGAAGATACGGGCCACGCGGATGCGCTTCAAGCCACAGTCGCGCCGTGCTCATTCCCTCCTTGCAGGGAAGGCTGGAATCGGGCCGGCCCACAATGTGCCGCGCGCGACCTCATCATAGAGAGGCCTTGCGCGGTCCTGGCGCTCACACGCAGCGCGCGGTCAGCCCGCCATCGACGGGCAGGCACACGGCGTTGATGTAGTTCGCCTCGTCGCTCGCCAGGAAAACCGCGGCATGGGCGACGTCCCATGCCGTGCCCATCCGCCCGGTCGGAGTCGATTCGTGGCGGGAGCGCACCATCTCGGCGGGCGAGGCATATTGCCCGGCGATCTGCTGGTAGATCAGCGGCGTGTCCATCAGGCCAGGCAGGATGGCGTTGCAGCGCAGGCCTTGCCGCGCATATTGCAGCGCCACGCCGATCGTGAACTGGTCGACGGCACCCTTGGACGCGTAATAGCTGACATAGGGAAGTCCGGTGTAGCGGATGCCGGCCACCGACGAGATGTTCGTGATCACGCCGCGCTGCGCCTTCAGCATGACCGGGATCACGTGACGGCAGGCGAGGAACATGCCCGTCACGTTGAGATCGAGTTCGCGCTGCCACTCGGCCTCGGTGATGTCGGGCGGCCCGCCAATCTTGGCGTGACCGACATTGTTGTGCAGCACGTCGATCTTCCCGAACAGCTCGAGCGTCCTGGCGACGACGGCAGCGACCTGATCCTCGCGCGTCACGTCGCAGGCCATCGCTTCGGCGTGGCCGCCCTCGCCGCGGATGATGCCGACGGTCTCGTCGGCTGCGGATTGCGCGATGTCGACGCAGACCAGTCTGGCCCCGGCGCGCGCATAGGCGACCGCCGACGCTTTGCCGTTGCCCCAGCCCGGCCCGACCGAGCCGGCGCCGAACACCAGGACGATGCGATCTGCGAGACGCTTCATGACGACACCTGCGCTTGATCAGAGGAATCGAGGTGACTCATCATGGCCTCGATGCGGCGCATCCAACAAACTAGTTTTCACCGTCGAGGCGCGACAGCAGGGCGGGACCCACGTCACGGGAACCTAAACATGCCGAGCGTGTTGGAAGGTGATGGCCGCCTCCGACGATCACGCGTCGGAAGGTTTGTGCCGACTCGAATTGTTCGGAGAATAGACATGGACAAGGATCGTATCGACGGCGCCGCCAAGCAGGTGAAGGGCGCCGTGAAGGAAGTCTTCGGCAAAGTCACGGGCGATGTGAAAACCGAGGCCGAAGGGAAAGCGGAGAAGACCGCTGGCAAGATTCAGAACGCCGTCGGCGGCGCGAGGGACAGCGTGCGCGAGGCGCTCGGCACCAAGAAGCCCTGATCTCCCCGCGTGAGTGGTGCCGGGTTCCCAATTCGGAATCCGGTACCGTTTCTACGCCAGCAA
>JANNTF010001076.1:0-1547 GCA_031403455.1 Alphaproteobacteria bacterium
GCTCAAGCTGATCGGCCGCTTCCCCATGATCGTGACGCTCGGCGCAGCGCTGGTCGGCTTCATCGCGGGCGAAGTCATCGTCGCCGACAAGCTCTGGGAGAGCTGGGTCGATGTGCATGCGCATTGGTTGCACTATGCCGCACCGGCCCTCGGCGCCATCGCTGTCGTCCTCGGCGGCTACCTTCTCGGCCATAAACCGATCCCGGAGCCCGGCTCGACCGCGGGGGCGCTAATCGCGCCGACAGCGGTTTTCGGCACCCGCGCACTGCTCGGCGCGCTCGCCGGTCTGCTGGCCGCGCGCGCGCCGTGGATCATCACGCTGGTCGCGACGCTGCTTGGCTACACGGGTGGCCAAGCCCTGGTTGGCGAGCAGCATGTCTCCGGCTGGGCGGATGCGCATGCGCCGGTTATCCACACGATTGGACCGATCGTGGCCGCGGTAGTCGCCGTCGCACTCGTCGAGCTGATCGCCCGCTTCATCCATCCCCGCCGCTGAGGTCAAATGTTCGACATCGTGCTTAACACGGAGACGCTCGCGAGCCTCTTCACATTGACGTCGCTCGAGATCGTCCTCGGGATCGACAACATCGTCATCATCGCGATCATCTCGAACTCGTTGCCTGCGCATCAGCGCGATCGAGCGCGTGTGATCGGCCTCGCGCTGGCGTTGATCACCCGGTTGATGCTGCTGTTCTCGTTGTCCTGGCTCGCCAGCCTGACGGAGCCCCTGTTCCACATCCTCGAGCAACCTTTCTCCGGCCGCGACCTGATCATGCTGGGCGGCGGGCTGTTCCTGATCGTCAAGGCGACCCGCGAGATCCACGAGGCGTTAGAGGAGGCATCGGACAACGGCGCGACCGCGCGGCCGGTCAGCAGCTTCCGCAGTGCGATCGTCCAGATCGTGCTCCTGGACATCGTCTTCTCGTTCGATTCCGTGATCACGGCCGTCGGTATGGCGAACGAGCTCTGGGTGATGGCGACTGCGGTGATCATCTCCGTGCTGATCATGCTCGTCGCATCGGGGCCGATCGTGCGGTTCATCCACGCCCATCCGAGCATCAAGATGCTCGCCCTCGCCTTCGTCATGCTGATTGGGTTCGCCCTCGTGGCCGAGGGCATGGAGTTCCGTATCCCCAAGGGATATCTCTATGCCGCAATGGCCTTCTCGGTGCTGGTCGAGGCGCTCAACATCACCGTTTCGCAGCGGCGCAAGCGCTGAGGCGGAACGGAAGCTGAACCGCAATCGCTGAAGGGTTGCGAGGCCCTGGAGCGCATGGTACCCAGCGCGCCCTTCAGTTTGGCCTCACGCGAGCGAGTCAACGGCCATGGCCTACGTCGTCACCGAAGCCTGCATCAAGTGCAAGTACATGGACTGCGTGGAAGTCTGTCCGGTTGACTGCTTCTATGAAGGCGAGAACATGCTCGTCATTCACCCCGACGAATGCATCGATTGCGGGGTCTGCGAGCCGGAGTGCCCCGTCGAGGCGATCAAGCCCGACACCGAGCCGGGGTTGGACAAGTGGCTGACGCTGAACGCCGAATACGCC
>JANNTF010001077.1:0-1499 GCA_031403455.1 Alphaproteobacteria bacterium
GGCGCCCAGAAATCGACGATGACGGGCACGTCCTGCGACGCATCCACCACGTCCTGCATGAAGCTGGCGTCGGTGCCGTCTTTGATGAGGTCGTTCGGCGTGGCGGCCGCGCGGCCGCCAATCAGCGTTTCCATGGTGACCCTTGAACCTCGTGTCGGATTTGAAACTGCGTCGATCAACCCGTCGCAGACACGGGGTGCGAGACAACCCATTAATTGGATGGTTTACCTCCGCCTGACAACCCCGATGCGCATTTGGGTCATCGCTTGCAATCCGGACGCTCGCGGCTATTATCCGCCGCCTTCTCGGGTTAGCTGGTTTTGCTGGCGCCCGGTGCCACGGAATGGCGCCCGCGGGAGTAGCTCAGTGGTAGAGCATCACGTTGCCAACGTGAGGGTCGAGGGTTCGAATCCCTTCTCCCGCTCCATTCCGAAAGCGATTTGTGAATGACGATTGCTGTCTGTCGCCGAATCTTCCTGATCGCCGCGCTGGGATCCTCCCTGGTCGGCTGCGACATGTCGCGCGAGACGGCGCCAGCCGGCCAGATCGACCGGCACGCCGTGTTCTTCGCACCCGATTCCGCAATTTTGGACGACCCGGCGCGGCAGGTCATTCGGCGCCTCTCGGATGCGATCCGCGCCGAGCGGGTGACCGAGGTGCTGCTGGAGGCCTTTGCGAACCGCACGGATCAGGGGGCCGAGAACCGCATCCTGGCCGATCAGCGCGCCGTGGCGATCACTCGCGCGCTGGAAGCGGCCGGAACCGATCCCAAGATCATCAGGACGGTGGTGATCGGGGCAGCGCAGCGCATCGGCCCCTCCGCGCTCGAAGGCCGGCGCGTGGACGTGACCCTGCGGCGCTGACGCGCTTAAGGCGTCGCCAGGAACACCTGGCCTTTGGGGATTTCCGCCGTCACTTCGCGGCGCGGGCCGAACTCGATGGCGTGGACCGTATAGCCGAAGCCCTTGAAGAACTTCACGGCGTCCATCAATTCGAGATCCTGACGGTGCCAGTAGCTCGGCTCGTACAGGAAGAAGATCTTCGGCCGGTCGCGCTCGATCAGCCCGCGCATGCCCTGCAGCGCGTTGAACTCCTCGCCTTGGGCGAGCAGCTTGATCAGGTCGACGCGGGGCAGCGGATTGTCCTTCAGCCAGTCGTCGAGCCCATAGACCTGCATCTGCACCGACGGCGTGTCCTTGCCGACATTGGCGGCGACCAGGCTCGCATTGGCGAAATTGCCGATCGAATCATCATGCAGGAAGAAGCTGCGGGTCTCGGATTTCGACGACACCGCCGCCTCCACCGTCGTGACCCAGTCGATGCCGTTGAGCGCCATGTTCTGACGCAGCCGCCCCATCGGATGCGGATCCGGCTCGAACACCACCACCCGGCCGGTGGGTCCGACGCGATTGGCCATGATAACGGAGTGCATGCCGACATTGGCGCCGATATCGATCGCGACCTGTCCGGGCCTGAGCATCCGGTTGATCAGCTTCGAC
>JANNTF010001078.1:0-14224 GCA_031403455.1 Alphaproteobacteria bacterium
GCGGCGCTCGCAGGAGCCGGCTACAAGAAGGCCGACGCCATAAGGCCGTCGACGCGTGCTCGCTCGCAGAGCGTGCTTCAGGTCCCGAGCACTGGACGATCGCAGCGCTGCGACACGCGCACGGTGCGAAGTGATCGATCATCGAGCCGATCAAGGGCCAGTTCCAGAAGGGCGCGCTCGACTCCGCGCACATGCTCAACGGCAAGACGAACGCGCGCGCCTATTACGCGATCCCTTGGGTCCAGATGTCACCGAACATCCATTACTGGAGCGATCTGCTGCAGCAGGCGGGGTTCAAGGATACGGACGTGCCGCGCGAGTGGGAGGCGTTCTGGAGCTTCTGGTGCGACAAGGTGCAGCCGTCGCTGCGCAGCAAGGGCATGCGCATCTACGGCATCGGCCAGGGGTCGTCGACCGCGTCGAACGATCCGTTCTTCAACGTGCACATCTTCCTCAACGCCTATGGCGCCCAGGTCATCGGCGCGGACGGCAAGCTGCGCATCGCCGAGCCCGAGATGAAGAAGCGGGTGATCCAGGCGATCGACAGCTATGTGAAGCCGATCAAGAGCCAGTGCTCGCCGCCCGACGCGGTCAACTGGAACGGCGTCGACGACAACGTGTCGTTCCTCAACAAGAAGAACCTCGTCGCGATGAATCCGACGCTGTCGATCCCGATGTCGCAGCTGCCGGCCAATCCGGACAATTACTTCAAGAACATGCGCACCGTGCCGTGGCCCAACCAGCCGGACGGCAAGCCGACGCCGACCATGGTCTCGGTCAAGCAGGTGCTGATCTTCAAGCAATCGGCGAATGTCGAGAACGCCAAATCCTTCATGCGCGTGCTGCTGAAGCTCGAGAATATCGGGCCGATGCTGAAAGCCATGCTCGGGCGCTTCATGCCCGTGATGCCGGCGCTGATCGACGATCCGTTCTACTCGGACCCGGCGGACCCGCATAAATCGGCGATGTACCGGCAGTTCACCGAGACGCCGACCGTGCCGTTCCCGCAGGCCTATAACCGCAACTACGCGAAAGTGATGGCCGAGCAGCTCTGGGGCAAGATGCTGGGCCGGATCGTGCTCGATGGCTGGACCTCGGAGAAGGCGATCGACGAGATGATCGAGCGCATGACGAAGATCCTGGCGAGTTGACCGCGCCGCGACGTGGGAAGGCGGCCGCCGGCACGACCGGCGTGCCGCTCCCCGCGCTGTCCTCGGACATCGCCTGGGGAGTCTTCTTCCTTCTTCCCTATCTCGCTATCTTCGCGCTCTTCGTCGTCTATCCGATCGGCTATGCCGTCTGGCTCGCGGCCAGCCCCGCCAGCTATGTCCGCCTGTTCGACGACCCGATCTATTGGCGCACGGCGTGGAACACGCTGGTCTTCCTGATCGTCGGCGTGAATCTGAAGATGATCCTGGCGCTGTTCCTGTCGGGCTTCTTCGCGCTGCCCTATCTTTGGGTCCGCATCGTCGGCGTGCTGTTCATCCTGCCCTGGGCGGTGCCGCATATCCCGTCGATCCTGTCGATCCGCTGGATGCTCAACTCCGAATGGGGAATGATCAATGTCCTGCTGTTCGACATGCTCGGGATCATCGGGCCGAACTGGCTGACCGATCCGCGCTACGGACTCGGCGCGATCATCGCGGTCCATGTCTGGAAGTACCTGCCGTTCTGGACGATGATTCTCGTCGCCGGGCGCATGGCGATTCCGCGCGATCTCTACGAGGCAGCGATGATCGACGGCGCGACGCCGGCGCAGCGCTTCCGCTACGTCACCTTCCCGCAGCTGCGCGCGCTGTTCCTCACCTCGACCATGCTGACTACGATCTGGTCGCTCGGCGATTTCAACAGCGTCTATCTGCTGACCGGCGGCGGCCCCGCCGACCGCACCAACACGCTGGCGACGATGGGCATCCGCTACGCCTTCCGTCAGGCCGATTTCGAGGCCGGCATCGTCACGATGGTGAGCGCCGTGCCGATCCTGATCCCCCTGGTGATTCTGCTCACGCGGCGGCTCGCGGGAAGTGCAAGGCGGCGATGAAGCACCACAGCGTGCCGCAGATCATCGGACTCGCGCTGGTCGCGATCGCCGTCCTGGTGTGGACGCTGCTGCCGCTGTTCCACATGATCGTGCTGTCGCTGACGCCGATCAACGCCGCCTTCGCCGGCAGGCTGTGGCCCGATGCGCCGACGATCGCGAATTACGGCATCATCTTCCGCCAGGAGAACCATTATCTCGGCCAGTTCTGGCGCCAGCTCTGGAACAGCATCTTCGCGTCCGGCATGAGCTGCGTGGTCGTGGTGACCATCGCGACGATGGCGAGCTACGCGATCGGCCGGCTCAAGCTGTGGTTCGGGCCTGTCGTGACCAATCTCTCGCTGATCACCTATCTGATCCCCGCCGCGTTCCTCGCCATTCCGTTCTATCAGGTGATGGCGACCTACAATTTGCTCGACAGCATCTGGGGGCTGGTCTTCGCGGTCGTGACCTTCACCACGCCCTACGCGATCTGGGTCTTGCGCAACTACGCCGACAGCGTGCCCTACGAACTCGACGAGGCGGCGCTGGTCGACGGCGCGACGCCGTGGCAGGTCTTTCGCCTGGTCTACGTGCCGCTCGTCCGGCCGGCGATGCTCGCGGTCGGCACCTTCGCCCTGCTGCATGCGTGGAACGAGTATCTCTACGCCTTCCTGATCCTGTCGAACGAGTCACGCCTCACTCTGACCGTGACGCTCGGCCTGTTCCGCTCCGACGACAGCGCACCCTGGCCGCTGCTGATGGCGGTCGGCGTGCTCTACTCGATCCCGCCCGCCGCGCTCTACTACGCGGTGCGCAAATACATGGTCACCGGCCTGACCTCCGGCGGCGTGAAGGATTGAGGGACATGAGTCTGTTCGCGCCGCCCAAGGACCTTCCCAGCCGCGTCTTCGTCGATGTCGTCGCAGCGCTCGGATTGAAGCCGCGCATGACGCCGTGGGTTGAGCGCCACATGGGCAGTCCGATCCACTCCTTCCTCGAGGGCCCGTCCTTCGATCGCGAGGGCAAGCTCTATTGCGTGAACTCGCCCTTCGGCCAGATCCTCGAGATCGCGGCGAATGGATCGGTGCGCATCGCCGCCGAGTACGACGGTGTGCCGAACGGGCTGAAGATCCATCGCTCCGGCGAGATCTTCATCGCCGATCGGCAGAACGGCATCATGCGCATGGATCCTGTCAGCGGCCGCGTGTCGGTCTTCATCGGACGCGACCGGCTCGAGCCGAACTACAAGGGCGTCAACGATCTGTTCTTCCGCTCGAACGGCGATCTCTATTTCACCGATCAGGGCTCGACCGATCTGCGCGATCCCACGGGCCGGGTATTCCGCCATCGCGCCGATGGAAGGCTCGACCTGCTGCTCTCGAACGTGCCGAGCCCGAACGGCATCGTGATGAATCCCGCGGAGACGCATCTCTTCATCGCCGTCACCTTTGGCCCGCAGGTCTGGCGCTGCGGCATCCTCGCCGATGGCAGCGTCGATCGGCTCGGCGCCTTCCAGACCTTCTCCGGCGGCTATAGCGGCCCCGATGGTTTGGCGATGGACGCGCAAGGCGGTCTCGCCGTCGCGCATAATCGCCTCGGCACGGTCTGGATGTTCGATCCCCTTGGCGAGCCGACCTACCGCATCCGCTCCGCCGCCGGCCTGCAGACGACCAACCTCGCCTATGGCGGCCCGGAGAACCGGCAGATCTACATCACGGAATCGCAGACCGGCTCGATCCTTGTCGCCGACGTGCCGGTCGCCGGCCAGCCGATGTTCTCGCACAGTGCGTGAAGCGCGTGCGTCGCTGCGCGAAAGGCAACACAGGATTGATTTCTCCGCGCCTCGTCAGTTCAAGGAACCTCCCCGTCAGCGCGTAGCCACATTATCAGACGATGCATTCGTAAAATGTGTGACTCACACCGCGTCGATCGCGCGCTGGTAAGCGAGGATGCGTTCGGCGAGGGCTTCGTATTGGGGGTCGATGTGTTGGCCGTCGACGAAGTAGAGGCCGCTGGGAGTCGCGCCGCGCCGCGCGGCGATCACCTTCTCGGCCCAGGTGATCTCGTCGGTGGTCGGGCTGTAAGCCTCGTTGGCGACGGTGATCAGCGCGGGATCCTCGAAGACCTTGCCGTCGAAGCCCAACTCGCGACTAGCGAGACACGCCGCGTGGAACCCTTCCGCATCGCGCGGCTCGCGAAACGCGCTGTCGAGTACGGCGAGGCCGTGGGCGCGCGCGGCGAGCACGATGGTGGCGAGGGCCGGCACCATCGGCCAGCGATTCACGGCAGAACGGCGAAAGCCGTTGAGGCCACGCGAGAGATCGCCGAGGCCGACATGCATGCCCACGAGGCGGGGCGTGGCGGCGGCGATCTCCTGCGCGCGTGCGAGACCCAGCGGCGTCTCGATCATCGCCCAGAGCCTGAGCGTATCGGGCGCGCCATGCGCGACCAGGATCGCTTCGGCCGCGCGCACCGCATCGGGCGACTCGGTCTTCGCCAGGACGATGCCGTCGAGCGGCACGCGCGCGAGCGCGGCGAGATCATCGCGTCCCCAGGGCGTATCGAGTCCGTTGACCGTGACCAGGCGTTCCTGACGGCGGAACCCGCCGGCGGTCAGCGTCGCGACGACGCGCGCGCGCGCCTGCGCCTTGTCGCCGGGTGGCACGGAGTCCTCGATCTCGAACAGCAGCGCATCGGCATGGAACCGCGCCGCCGCCGCGCAGCCCTCGGGATCGATGCCGAGGCGATAGAGGACGCTGCGCCGCAAAGCTGGAGCCGTGACAGGACTCATGACATCTCCGTTCGCCCGAGACGCGCGGCGAGACCGCGCCGTGAAGCGTCGAGCATCTCCGATCACGCCCTCTTGTGGCTAGGTCTCGTGGCCGACTAAGGTCCCCGACATCGATCACGCTCCAGGGGAGCTCAGGGGGATCCATGATGTCGTTCAGCCGCAGAAATTTCACCGCGGGCGCGCTCGTCGCCGTCGCCGTCACACCCGCCACGGCGCAGACGCCGCGCAAGGGCGGCACGCTGCGTGTCGGTCTGCCGACCGGGATTCCGTCGCTCGACGTAATGGCGACCACCGACGATGCCGGCCGCGTCGTCAATCTCCACATCTACGAGCCGCTGATCGGCCGCAACGAGAAGCTCGAGCCGGCGCCGATGCTCGCCGAGAGCTGGAGCGTGTCGCCCGACGGGCTGCTCTACACGATCAAGCTGCGCAAAGGCGTGACCTTCCACAACGGCAAGGTGATGAGCTCCGCCGATGCCAAGGCGTCGATCGAGCGCTACATGCGCATGAGCGTGCGCCGTCGCTACCTCGAGGACGTCGCCGAGGTCGCGACGCCGGACGCCGATACCGTGACGCTCAAGCTCAAGAGCGAACGGCCGCTGTTCATCAATAATTTCAGCCAGCCCGAAGTCATCGTCGCGATCATCCCGGCCGAGGAAGCGGCGAAGGATGCCGGCAAGACCGAGATCATCGGCACCGGTCCCTACAAGCTCCAGGAATATCGGCCGGACAGTCATATCCGGCTGGTGCGCCACGAGACCTACACCGCCGACACGCGGGGGGCCGGCCGAGACGGCTATGTCGGCAACAAGCAGGCGCAGTTCGACGTGATCAATTTCCGCATCATCCCCGAGAGTGCGGCGACGGTCGCCGCGCTCGAGGCCGGCGAGATCGACATGGCCGAGAACATGCCCGACAAGGCGGTGCCGACGCTGAAGAAGAATCCTAAACTGCGCCACGTGAACATCATGCCGGCCGGCATGCAGATGATCACCGTCAACATGGCGATGGCGCCGCTCGACAAGCTCGAGATCCGGCGCGCGATCCAGGTCGCGCTCGACATGGACGAGATCATGGACGGGTCGACCGACGGCAACTACAAGCTCAATCACGCGCTGCAGTATCCGGGTTACGCGAGCTATCCCGGCGATCGCGGCAAGCAATGGTACAACAAGAAGGACGCGGCGCTGGCGAAGAAGCTCCTCGCCGATGGCGGCTACAAGGGCGAGCGGCTGACGATTCTCTCGGCGTCGACGTTCGACTGGCATGCGGCGCAGGCGCTGGTGATGTCCGAGCAACTCAAGGCGATCGGCATCAATGTGGCGATCCAGTCGATGGACTGGCCGGCGATCGTGGCGCTGCGTTCACGGCCGCAAGGCTGGCATCTGCTGCCGGGACGCTTGGGCACCGGGCCGTGGCTCGGCGACGCCTTGATCGCGATCGCCAGCTGGATCGGACCGAGTCCGGCGAACCACGCCAAGGACGAACCGCTCTACGCGCTCGCGGTCGAGATGGAGAACTCGCCGTCCGCCGAGGCGCGTCGCGAAGCCGGGTTCAAGGCGCAGGAGCGCATGAACGATCAGGCGCTCTACATCAAATGCGGCGATTATGGGCACTCGCAGATCCTCTCCGAGCGCATCCAGGGCTTCGAGCCGTTTCGCACCGCGCGGCTGTGGAACGTGTGGTTCCAGACCTGAGCCGCGGCGACCAAGAATTGTCGGGGGTCTTCGAACGTTTCGGTGTCCGGCGCGTCATCAACGCGTCGGGCACCGAGACCGTTCATGGTGCGAGCCGCGCGTCGGCGCGCGTCGCCGAGGCGGTGGCGGCGATCCTGCCGCATTGGATCGAGATGTCCGAGCTGCAGCGCGCCGCGAGCGAGGTGATCGCGCGCGCGACCGGCGCGGAGGCCGGCTTCGTCACCGGCTGCAGCGCCGGCGGGATCTCGGTCGCGGTCGCGGCGGCGATGACCGGGTCCGATCTGGGTCGTGTCGAGCGCTTGCCCGACACGACGGGTTTGCGCAACCGCGTGATCCTGCAGAAGGGCCACGAGGTGAATTACGGCGCCACCGTCACGCAGATGATCCGGCTGACCGGCGCGGTGCCGGTGGAGATCGGAACGGCGACCGGCTGTGCCGGCTATCAGCTCGACGACGCGATCGACGATCGGACAGCGGCGGCGGTGTTCGTGCTCTCGCACCACACGGTGCAGAGCGGGCTGATCGGACTCGCGGCGTTCTGCGCGATCAGCCGCGCGCGCGGTGTGCCGGTGATCGTCGATGCCGCAGCGGAATACGACTGGCCCGGCATGATCAGGGCGGGCGCGACCGCGGTCATCTTCAGCGCCCAGAAGGCGCCGGCCGGGACGACCGCCGGGATCATCGCCGGCGCGCGCGATTTCGTGCGGGCCTGCTATCACCAGGAGCGCGGCATCGGCCGCCCGATGAAAGCCGGCAAGGAGAACGTGGCGGGCGCCATCGCCGCGCTCGACCAATGGCTGGAGGCCGATCACGCCACGATCCATCGCGCGGAGGCGGCGCGTCTCGATCGCGCCGAGGCGATGCTGCGCAATCTCGGCGGCGTCAGGCTCGAGCGCGAGGCGGATCCCTCGGGCAATCCCTTCGAACGGCTGATGCTGCATGTCGATCCGCGAGTCGCGCGCATCGCGGCCTTCCAGCTCGGTCAGGCGCTGGCGGCGGGGAAGCCGAAGATCGTGCTGCGCGGCTTGCACGCCGATCGCGGCTATCTGCTACTCGATGTGCGCCGCATCGACGAAGCGGAGCTCGACCTGGTGGTCGCGCGTGTGCGCGAGATCCTCGCGGCGGTGCCGTCCGATGCGATTGCGGCGCCGGCGCCGAGCGGCGGCGATCTCACGCGCCAGGCGATGGCGAACTGGCTCGTGCCGAAAAGCCGGTGATCGTCATCCCGGCGGCGATGGCACGCGCATGCGCCTGATCGATTTTTTCGACCGCGGCGCCGCGCTCGACCCGGCGCGCGCCTGTCTGGCGGACGCGCAGCGCTCGCTCACGTTTCGCGAGGTGCAGCTGCGCACGCATCGCATCGGCAACACGCTGATCGCGAGCGGGCTCATGCCGCAAGGCGCGGCCGCGGTGCTCAGTCCGAACGACATCGACGCCTTCTCCTGCATCCTCGGGATCCTGCGCGGCGGCGGCGCCTGGATGCCGCTCAATGCGCGCAATGCGGTCGACGACAACATCGCGATCCTGCAGGACAACGAATGCCGCTTCCTGTTCTATCACAGCTCCTTCGCCGCGGCGGTCGAGCGCATCCGCGCCGAGGTGCCGACGCTGCTCGGGCTGATCTGCATCGACGGCGCCAACGCCGCGGATCCGGATTTCGCGAGCTGGCTCGCCGCATCGAGCGACGAGGTCTGCGACGTTCCGGCGCGGCCCGAGGACATCGCGTCGATCTGGCCCTCCGGTGGAACGACCGGCCGCTCGAAGGGCGTGATGCTGACGCATCTGAACTTCGCGACGATGATCGCGAATTTCGCCACCAGCATGCCCTATGAAGAGCCGCCGGTGCATCTGGTCGCCGCGCCGATGACGCATGCCGCGGGCTGCATCGCCTTCCCGCTGCTGGCGCTCGGCGCCACGCAGTTCGTGATCCCGAGCGCCGATCCGCTCGAGATCATGCGCGCCATCCACGAGCGGAAGATCACCACGCTCTTCCTGCCGCCGACCGTCATCTACATGATGCTCGGCCACGCCCAAGTTCGGGAATTCGACTATTCCTCGCTCAAGCACTTCATCTACGCCGCCGCCCCGATGTCGTCGAAGAAACTCGAGGAGGCGCTCGAGATCTTCGGCCCGGTCATGGCGCAGACATTCGGCCAGGCCGAGGCGCCGATGCTCTGCACCTTCCTGTCGCCCCAGGAGCATCTCGTGGTCGGCGATCCCGTGCTCGAGAAGCGGCTGACGAGCTGCGGGCGGCCGACGTTGTTCACGCAGGTGGAGATCATGGATGACGACGGGCGCATCCTGCCGCCGAACGAGAAGGGCGAGATCGTGGTGCGCGGCACGCTCGTGATGCGCGGCTACTACAAGAATCCCAAGGCGACCGAGGAGGCCGCGCGCTTCGGCTGGCATCACACCGGCGATATCGGGCTGAAGGACGAGGACGGATATTTCTATATCGTCGATCGCAAGCGCGACATGATCATTTCCGGCGGCTTCAATCTCTATCCCTCCGAGATCGAGCAGGTGATCTGGTCGCATCACGCGGTCGAGGATTGCGCCGTGATCGGCGTGCCCGACGACAAATGGGGCGAGGCCGTGAAGGCGATCATCCAGGTGAAGGCCGGCGCCGCCGTGACGCTGGAGGAACTCGCCGCCTTCTGCCGCGCGCGTCTCGGTGGCATGAAGACGCCGAAATCCTTCGAGATCTGGGATCAGCTGCCGCGCAGTCCGGTCGGCAAGGTGCTCAAGCTCGAGATCCGCAATCGCTTCTGGGCCGGCCGCGCGCGCAACGTTTGACTGCGTTGCCCGCTTCGCGAAGTTCGGTCAGGCCGTCGCTGCGCGCACCAATGACGCCGGGAACTCCAGCGCGATCACCGTGCCCTTGCCGAGCTGACTTGAGATCGCGAAGCGTGCGCCCTGCAGTTCGGTGAGCGCCTTGGCGATCGGCAGCCCGAGCCCGGTGCCCTCGCGCGAGCGCACGTGTTCGTTGGCGACACGGCCGAAGGGCTCGAGCGCGTGCGAGATCTGGTCCTCGGTCATGCCGATGCCCGTATCCGCAACCCGGATGACCACACCGCCATTCGTCATCGTCTCGTAGGCGATGTCGATATGTCCACCTCTCGGCGTGAACTTCACGGCATTGGCCGCGAGATTGACGAGGACCTGGCGGAGGCGATGCGTATCCGCGATGACCCGCACATCCGACGCGAGATTGCGCGTCGCGATCGCGACGCCTGCGGTGGATGCGGCGCCTTCGACGAATCTCACGGCCCCGCGGATCGTATCGTAGGGGTCGGTCTCCTCGAGTTCGAGCTGCACGCGCCCGGCCTCGATCCTGGCCTGATCGAGGATCTCGTTGACCGTCGCGAGAAGAACGCCGCCCGCCTCGCAGATATGGGCGGCATATTCGTCGCGGCGCTGTTGCGTGTTTGCGATGTGCGGGTTCTGGAGCAATTCAGCGAAGCCGATCACCGCATTCAGCGGCGTGCGGAGCTCGTGACTCATATTGGCGAGGAATCGCGCTTTGGCCTGTTCCGACTCGATGGCGCGCTCGCGCGCCGCGTCGCTTTCCGACGCCAGTCGCTGGGCGTCGCCGATGCGCCGGCAGACGTCCCAGTGCAGGAATAGCGCCAGGATCGTGAGGCTGAGAGCCAGCACCGTCGCGGCGATCGCCTCGCGCGTCACCGCGACGACCACTGTCGCTTGCGACCGGGCGACGGTGACGACGAGCGGATACAGCGTCGTCGCTTGAAAGGCCGTGTGGCGATCGCTATCGCCGATCCTGCCCCGGGTGCGGCTGAAACCGCGCGTGTCGCCGAATGCGGATGACTCGAAGCCGGTTTCGCTCACGGTCAACTCGCGGCCAAGCGCGGTTTCATCGGCGGGGAACGCGGCGCGCAGCACGTGGTCGCGCCCGACGAGGTTGACGGAATCGACATGGAGCCCCTCCACCGCCGCGTAGAGCTCGGAGAAATACGCGGGATCGACCGCGACGACGACGACACCGAGAAACGCGCCATCGGCATGCTCGAGCCGACGCGACAGGCTGATCGCCCATTTCTGATTGATCCGGCTCTGCACCGGTGGGCCGATGAACAATCCCTGATAGCTGCCCGAGAGATGGATGCGGAAATACTGTCGGTCCGCGCCGTTGAAGGGCCGTGGAACGGATTGCTCGGAATCGCCGATCGACCGACCTTGCGCATCCAGGATCAGGCTGGCGCGGACATGCGGCAATCCCCCGAAGGCGCTGCGCAGAATCTCTCTCAACGCGCCGGGGTCGTTGGCGGCCGTCGCGACTTTCGGGCTCAATGATCGCAGCGCCAGATCGACGCCCTGGATCGCCCGGTCGGTGTGATCGGCGAGAACATGCGCGAGCGCACTCAGCTCACGCTTGGCGTCCTGCGCCTCGCTCACGTAAAGACGATTGATCCAGATGATCGCCGAGAGCCAGACGATCGCGATCACCGCACCGGCAATGATGTTCACCAGGCGAGTGGCCGATGCGTTGCGCAAACTGCGGATCACTCATGGATCGGCCACGAAAACGCGCGGCGTCGCTTGCGGGTTGACGCCTCCGCCGCTGCGAAGAGTGTGTCGCGCCACTTAAGGATTGATTAACGCTGGCGTCCGCGTGAGCGGATAGAGCCCGCTCGGCGCTTTCCTGAAGGGAAAAGCGCTGAAATCATACGCGGCGGGTCCGGGTGAATCGATGTCGATCATCTCCCGGAAGAGATCGCGGAACGAGGCACGGAACTGGTTCTTCGCTTTCACCGCGAGCACCGCGAGGCGCGTCAGGTCGATGCCGGCGGCAGCGTAGAAATTCGGATCGGTCGTGTCCTGGCAAATGCCGGTCACCATGACCGAGATCGGCATGCCCACCAGATCGAGCCGCACGCAGCCGCGCAGATCGACGGCGAGGCCGTGATAGATCGGACCGATATTGGTGAAGCGCCCCTGCGAGAGATGGCCGATCACGGCATCGATCTCGACCGGCGGCCCGAAGAGACCGGTCAAACGTCCGCCGAGCTTCGCGCGCAGCTTGCCGCCGAGCCCTGCAGACATCGCGCGCGCCACGAGATCGGGATCATGGAAGAACGCGAAGGCGCACGGCTTCGTCGGGCGCGCGGCGATCAACGCGGCCAGCAATCCCGGCGTATCGCCGATGCCGCCCGCACCGGTGTGGTCGGCTGAATCGATCACCGCGACCGGGGCCGCCGGCGCGGTGAGCGCGCGCGCGATGCCGGCGGCCGCTTTGGGAATCGGGCGAAACAATGCGTCGCGTCGCGCGTTGATCGCTCCGACCAGTTCAGCGGCGGCGCTGGCGGCGCGCGCGCGATCACCGTCGGCCGTCGCCCAGACCGCGGCGCCTGCCGCCTCGCTATCGGCATAGGCGTAGCCGGCATAAGGCGTGAGATCGAGCAGGCGATCGCGCACTTCGATCTCGGCGGCGATCGCCTTGACCTCGGCCATCGGTCCGTCGGTCGTGCGCGCGAACAGACTCGGCAGGATCGCGCCGGTATGCACGATCGCCGCGACCGGACGGATCTCGCCGCGCACGCGCCGCTCCAGGAGGTCGAGCGTCTTCGTCGCCGTTGCGGCCATGTCGGTGTGCGGATGGCATTTGTACCCGACGCCGATATCCAGGAAATCGGCTTCTCTCTGGCTGACATTGGCATGCAGATCGAAGCTTGCGGCCAGCGGCACATCGGGTCCGATCACGTCGCGCACGCGCCGCAGCAGCTCGCAATCCGCATGCGCGTGTTCGGCGGCGTTGAGCGAGCCGTGCAGCGAGAGGAAGACGGCATCCCAACGACGCCGCGCAAGGCCGGCAAGAATCTCTGCGAGAATGGCGTCGAACACGCCGGGCGCGAGGACGCCCGAGGATGGCGCGCCCGCGCAGCGCAGGAAGGTCGGTCGCCAATCCGGTCGTCCCGCCAGCCACGCGATCGCGCCGCCGATCTCGGTGTTGGTCCCGCGATAGAGGGCGGGGACGCCGTCGCCTGTCGTCCACTCGCCCGAATGGAAACAGTCGATCGGCGTTGGGATCGGTGAGAAGCTGTTGCCTTCATGGGCAAAGCGCGCGATCGCGATCTCGGGCATGAACTTCCTGTGCGAGTCTTTTTGGTCGAATGAGCGAGTATCGGACGTGATCGGCTACATCTTCAACCGTCTGGCGAGCGCGGGGCTCGTCGTGCTGCTGGTCACGCTGATTTCGTTTTCCGTGATGCTGCTCGTGCCCGGTGATCCGGCGGCCATGGTGGCCGGCGCCAACGCGACCGAGGAAGACATCCAGCAGATCCGCGTGCAGTTGAGGCTGCATCTGCCGTTTCACGAACGTCTGCTCGAATGGGTCACCGGCCTCATCCACGGCGATCTCGGCCGCTCGATCCTGCTGCAGCGGCCGGTCTCTGAAGCGATCGCCGAGCGCCTGCCGGTCACGCTCGCGCTCTCGGCCTACGCGATGATCATCACGCTCATAGCCGGTGTCGGGCTGGGCGTCGCGGCTGCCGTGCGACAGAACAGCTGGGTCGATCAACTGTGCATGACCGTTGCACTGCTCGGCGTGTCGCTGCCCAATGTCTGGCTCGCGATCCTGTTCATCATGTTCTTCGCCGTGAATCTCGGCTGGTTTCCGACCGGCGGCTATGCGCCGTTCTCCGAGGGTTGGGGGAAGGCGTTGATCGCGCTCACGCTGCCGTCGATCGCGCTGGCGCTCACGCAGATCGGCCTGCTCGCGCGGATGGCGCGCTCCTCGATGCTCGAAGTGCTGCGCCAGGATTACGTGCAGACCGCGCGCGCCAAGGGGTTGCCCGGCTGGCTCGTCGTCGGCAAGCACGCGATGAAGAACGCGATGATCCCGCTGGTGACCGTGTTTGGTATCATCCTCAGCCTCAGCCTCAGCGGCACGGTCGTGATCGAGACGGTGTTCTCGCTGCCCGGGATGGGACGGCTGATCGTCAACGCGATCCAGCGCCGCGACTATCCGGTGATCCAGGGCGGATTGCTGCTGACGGCAGCCGCGCTCGTGCTCGTCAACCTTGTCGTCGATCTGCTCTACGCGTGGCTCGACCCGCGCGTGCGCTATGCCGATTAGGCGCCTGCTTCGTCATCGCCTGTTCATGTCCGGCCTCGTGCTGTTCGCGATCGTGGTCGCCGGCGCGATGGCGGCGGATTGGATCGCGAGTCAGAGCCCGACGCGCATGAACATGCGATTGCGCTTCACGGCGCCGGGCGGCGACCGGTTCCTCCTCGGCAGCGACGCCTTCGGACGCGATATCCTCGCGCGCCTCGTCCATGGCGCGCAGGTCAGCCTGCGTATCGGCCTCTTCGTCGTCGTGTTTTCGGGAGTCTTCGGGACTTTCTTCGGTGCGATCGCCGGGTATTTCCGCGGCCTCGACAATCCGGTGATGCGCGTGATGGATGCGTTCATGGCGTTTCCCGCGATCCTGCTCGCGATCGCGATCGCCGCCGCGCTGGGTCCCTCGGAACTCAATGTCGTCGTCGCGCTCGCGGCCGTCTACACGCCGCGCACGGCGCGGATCGTGCGCGCCTCGGTGCTGGTCGTGCGCGAGGCCGAATACGTGCTGGCGGCGCGGACGGCCGGCGCCGGCCATACGCGCATCCAGCTCGGCCATGTGCTGCCCAACAGCCTCGCGCCCCTGATCGTGCAGCTCACGTTCATCTTCGCCTATGCCGTGGTGGCGGAGGCCGTCC
>JANNTF010001079.1:0-3860 GCA_031403455.1 Alphaproteobacteria bacterium
CGACATGGAAGTCGAGGAAGTCGACGACGGCACCCAGCCGAAGGCGATCAGCGATATTGCCGAGGGCGCCACCGATCATCATCCCGAAGGCAAGACGCTCCCACGCGTCGTCGCTTCGATACAGCAGCCAGACGAGCAGGACGACAATCGCGAGTTTCAGGACCGAGAAGAGAAAGGGTATTTCGGCCAGCGTCTCCTGAAACATTCCGAAGCTGATGCCGGGATTGAAACCCAAGACGAGACTGAAGAAGGGCGTCATGACAATTCGCCGCGGCGGCTGCATGACGATCTCCATGATCACCCATTTGGCGATCTGGTCGCCGATCAGAACGAGCACCGCTGCCACGACGCCGGGGCCAAGCCGCTTCAGCATGGCGTCAATGATCTCGCGTTCCAGTGGCTCGTTCGGTCCAGCGCCATGTCCACCAGCCGGCGGCGACAAATCCGCCGAGCAGCACGAGCGCGAGCGCCGACGCAGCCGGCGCCCAGATCATCTCGGCGAGGGAACCGGCGCCATATCCGACGCCGACCAGCGTGACGACCCAAATCGAAGCCGCGAGGAGATTCAGCGTCGAGAAGGCGAGGCGGGATATCGGAGTCATCCCGAGAGGCAGAGCGCCGACGGTGCGCACACCCTTCGCGTACCGGTAGCCAAAGATGTACCAGTATCGATGCCGATCGAGGAGGTGCAGCGCGAGGCGCAGGCGCGGCTGGATTCGTGGAAATCGCCGTAAGAGCGAGGCGCCCCACCGCCGGCCGATGGCAAATCTCAGCTCGTCGCCCATCACGGTTCCCGCAAAGCACGCGACAACGACGAAACCGATGTCGAGAACACCGAGCTGTGAGGCATATCCGGCGAAGAGTGGAAGCGCCCCGCTCTTGAGAAGTGTGTAGCCAAACAACAGGCCATAAATCCAAGGGCCCAGCCATGTGACGAGCGATACGATCTGGTCCATCGGCTCAATGCGCGGAATGAATGGTCGCGCGGGTTGATCCGATCGCAACCTCGATCATCGACCTGTAGCCGTTCTGCATGTACGGGAAGAGTAGAATCGCTCGGCGGGCAATCGTCATGGGTCAGCTCTGCGCAGCCTGGAGGATGACGCGGCGAAGCACCGCGAGCGCGTCGTCGGGCGCCTGATGGATGTCGAGGGTCGATCGGAACGTGCCGCCACGGTCGAGCACGTAGATGGTCGCGGTATGGTCCATCGTATAGCCAAGGGCCGACGAACTCGGGACCTTCTTGAAGTAGACACGGAAGGCCTTTGCGATCTCTCCGATCTCCGCGAGCGTGCCGGTGAGTCCAATGATCGACGGATGGAAGGCCTCGACATAGCGCGCCAGAACTTCCGCCGTGTCGCGCTCGGGATCGACGGTGACGAAGAGAGGCTGGATCGCCGCCGCATCGGCGCCAAGCCGATCGAGGAGGTCGCTGATCAGACTGAGCGCGGTGGGACAGACATCGGGGCAATGCGTGAAGCCGAAGAAGAGGAGCTGCACCTTGCCGCGGAAAGTCGTTTCGTCGACCCGATTGCCACGATGGTCGGTGAGCCGGAAGGCCCCGCCGATTCCGGCGCTGCCGCGCGCTGCAACGGCCGCGTCGCCCGTGTTGACGCTGCGCCGCTCGATCCATGCTGAGAGCGCGAAGCCGAGCGCGCTGGCCGGAAGCGCGACGGCGGCGGCGAGGAGCACGCGGCGCGACGGTGTCATCGTTTCACCCGAGGAGGAGATTTCTGCGCTGACGAAAAGCTCGACGACCTATCCGCGCAGCAAGGGCGTGAGCAGGCGCTCGAAATCGGGAATGGTCTGCAAACCGGCATAGGCCCGATCGCCGATGATGAAGGTCGGGGTCGAGCGGATGTTGAAGCGCTGTGCACCGTCTTGCGCCTCCTGCGCGATGGCGCGGGCGAGGCTCTCATCCGCCAGACACTGATCGACCTGCGCCGGCGTGGCGCCGGCAAGACCGGCGAGCAGGCGCAGCACGGCCGGCGTATCGACTTGTCCGGCGCCGTGACCACCCTTCCAGCTGTCCTGTCTTGTGTAGAGCAGCGCGACGAAAGCGAAATAGCGCTCCGCGGACACGCATCGGGAAACCTGGGCAGCCTGCAGGGCCACGCGGTCGAGCGGGAAGTCGCGCATCACGAAGCGTACATCGCCCGAGTCGATGAATTTGGCCTTGAACGCCGGATAGATCTCGATCTTGAACTTCTGGCATACGTGGCAGGTCAACGAGTGGTACTCGACCACGGTGACTTTCGCCTTGGGATCACCGAGCGCCCGCTCGCGCAGATTGGGTTGATGAGGTGGAGTTTGGGCGCCGGCACGCGAGATCATCGTCGTGGCCGCGAGCGTCGCCAGGACGTCGCGGCGTGATGGGTGGATCGTCATGACTCGGTCCTCATCATCGGGTTGACGGATACGCTCAAGCGGTTCGAGACACAGGAATTGGAGTCCATAATCGGTCAATGCGTGGAGCTTCCGGCGAGGATCACGAGCGTTCCGGCGATCGCTAAGCCAGCGCCGCCGAGATCGCTCAGCGTCGGACGAATGCCGTCGGCGAGCCAAAGCCAGGCCACGCTCGCGACGATGTAGATGCCGCCATAGGCGGCGTAGGCGCGGCCGGCATGCGGCAGGTCGATCTTGGCCAGGATCGCGGCGAATCCCGCGAGTGCCGCAACGCCGCCGATCAGCCACCATGCGGAACTCTCACCGCGGATCCAGCTCCAGAACGCGAAGCAGCCGATGATCTCGGCGACCGCCGCGAGGGCGAACCACAGCAGCGACGTGATCATTGCGTGCGTGCCGCGAACAGAGTCGCGATCGCCCCGCATTCCGGCCGCTCGCCGCGCTCGCAGCACGCGTAGAGACTCTCGAGCTCGCTCTGGAGCGCCAGCAGATCGGCGATCTTCGTCCGTACGGCGACGAGATGCGGCGCCAGCACGCGGGCGACCGGCGCGCAGGCGCTGGGGCGACGATCCGCCAGGGCCGTCAGTTCCCGGATCTGCGCCAGGCTGAAGCCGAGCGCGCGGCAACGCCGGATGAATGTCAGTCGCTGCAGGTGAACATCGAGATAGATGCGGCGGTTGCCGCTGCTGCGTGGCGGCGAAGGCAGGAGGCCGATCCGCTCGTAGTAGCGAATGGTCTCGATGACGGTGTCGGTGAGACGGGCCAAAGCGCCGATCGGATACGTCAGGGCTGACGACATGAGATTGCTTGCTCCTGTAGTCACTACAGGATGCACGATTGCGCTCCATCCGCCAACACAGGAGCGCACGCAATGTCGTCCTTTCCCTCGAAACTCATTGGCCTGGTCGGCCTGTCCTGCACCGCGCTGTGCATCCTGGCTGTCGTCCTCCCGGCGATCGGCATCGGCGCGCTCGGGCTGTCGCTCTGGACCACGGAGATCGCCATCGCCGTTGCTGGCGCCGCTGTCCTGATCGGTGTGCTGATGCGCCGCCGCGCGGCGGTACGCGCCTGTGCTCCGGATCGGCGTTGCGGATGCGGCTGACCAGTCGCGCCGGTCGACGGCCAAGCTAGATCGTGACCGAGGTGTCGGTGCGCCTATGGAGTCGGCGCGCCGTCCTCACGACGATCGCCAGCGCATCGGTGGTGCCGTCGGCATGGCCCTTCTCGAAGTCACCCTCGATGGTGCCCATCTGGTTCGTGACATGCGCGAAGCACACCACCTGCCGATCGCGCGCACGGGCAAAGGCATAGAGCGCCGCGGCTTCCATCTCCACGGCCATGATGCCGAGCGCGCGCATAGCCGCGATCGCTTCCGGCGTCTCACGAAACGGCGCGTCGGTCGTCCATGTCGCGCCGCGCAGCACGCGAATCTCGAGATCGTCGAAAGCTTGTGC
>JANNTF010001080.1:0-1631 GCA_031403455.1 Alphaproteobacteria bacterium
GTAACGTTACCCCTCACCCTACCCTCTCCCGCAAGGGGAGTCGCGGCAGCCAGAGCACGATGTCGGGAATGAAGACCATCAGGAACAGCGCGACGACGAGCAGGCCGCAGAAGAACCAGATCTCGTCGATGATCGCCTTGAGCGGGATTCCGGTGACGGCGTTGACGACGAAGAGCAGCACGCCATAGGGCGGCGTCAGCATGCCCACCATCATGTTGACGATCACGATGACGCCGAAATGGACGAGGTCGATGCCAAGCGAGCGCGCGGTGGGCAGCAGCACCGGCACGAGCACGAGCAGCATGACCGTCGTATCGACGAAGCAGCCGAGCACGAGGAACAGCACCATCACCACGGACAGGAACTGATTGGCGCTGAATTGCCGATCGGCGAACCAGGCGGCGATGTGCAGCGGCACCTGCTCGGCGGTCAACGCGTAGTTGATCAGGAAGGCGCCGCAGATGATCACCATCACGGCCGTGCTCTGCGCCAGCGAGAGCGCGACGATCTCACGGAACTTGGCGAACGACACTGCGCGATAGACGATCGCCGCGAGGATCAGCGCATAGAGCGCGGCGACCGCGGCGCCTTCGGTCGGGGTGAAAGCGCCGATGCGCATGCCACCGAGGATGACGACCGGCAAAGCGAGCGACAGCAGCGAGCGGCCGACGATGCGCGGAAAGTCGCGCCAGGGAATGCGGGCCTCCTTGGGGAATTGCCGGCGATGCGCGATGAAGGCGACGCCGGCCATCAGGATCGCGGCCATCAGCAGACCAGGCATCACGCCGGCGGCGAACAATGCGCCGACGGAGACATTGGCGATGACGGCGTAGAGGATCATCGGGATCGAGGGCGGGATGATCGGCGCCAGCGTCGCGGCCGAGGCGGTGAGTGCGGCGGAAAACCCGGCGGGGTAGCGATTGCCCTGCGTCATCATGCGGATCAGCACGGCGCCGGGACCGGCCGCATCGGCGACGGCGCTGCCGCTCATGCTCGCGAAGATGACATTGACGACCACGTTGACGTGACCGAGCCCGCCGCGCACGCGCCCGACGAGCGCGAGAGCGAAATGCAGCAGGCGCTCGCTGATCGTCCCCGCATTCATCACATTGGCCGCGAAGATGAACATCGGGATGGCGAGCAGCACCGAGGATTGATGCAGCGCGTTCATCACCTGTTCGGTCGCGACACCGGGATCGCTGCCCTTGGCGAGCAGATAGGCGAACCCGCCGGCGAGCATCGCAATGCCGATCGGTACGCGCAGCAGGCCGAGCCCGAAGAAGACGGCGAGCAGGAGTCCGAGCGGCAGGGTCATGTTCTCACAGGCTTGCGCGCCAACCGCGGCCCAGGAGCCGCATCGCTGTCCAGCCGGAGCGCAGGGCGATCAGACCGAGGAAAAGTCCGAAACACGCGAAGCCGAAATCGTAGGGAATGCGCAGGATCGGCGATTTCAGGACGCGCATGAACAGGATGAAGTCGATCGTCGCCGGCAGGACCGCGAGGAAGAGTCCGGCGACGGCGAAGTTCACGAAGATCGCGACGACGCGTTGCGCCGGTTCCGGCAGATTCGCATAGATCAGATCGAAGCAGATGTGATCGGACCAGCTCAGCGCCCACGCGCCCGCCCAGAG
>JANNTF010001081.1:0-3564 GCA_031403455.1 Alphaproteobacteria bacterium
GATCGCGATCGCCGCCGCCAGCATGAATCCCGGGACGACGCCGGCTGCAAAGAGCTCGATCACCGACACCTGCGTCACCGCGCTGAAGATGATCATGATCACCGAGGGCGGAATGATCGGCCCCATCATCGATGACGCGACAACCACGGCGGCGCTGTAATCGACCCGATAGCCCTCTTTCGGCATCTCCTTGATGAAAATCTGGCCGAGCGCCGCGGCGTCCCCGACGGCCGTCCCGGAAATGCCGGAAAACATGATCGCCGAGACCACGCACGCATAGGCCGTTCCGCCCGGCACGTTGCGCGTGATCATCATCGAAAAACGGATCAAACGCTGCGTGATGCCGCTGCGCGCCATGACCTCGCCGGCCATGATGTAGAACGGCGCGGCGAGCAGTACGAAGCTGTCGATACCGGTGAACATTCGCGTCGGCACGGCGACCATGCGCAGATCGAGCGCGACAATGCCGACCACGCTCGCCAGACCGATGGCAAAGGCGACGGGGACTCCAATGGCGAGCAAGACTCCAAAGGCGACGCCAAGCGAGATCACGCGATGTCCTCCGGCCGCATGGCGCCTGGTTGAGGCACCATCTCGATCGGGAGCAGCAGGAGACAGATCAGCTTGATCATCATCAAGATCCCGCCGATACCGACAGCGAGATAGGGAATCTCCATCGGGATCTGCGCGGCCGGCGACACTTGGCCGGTGTCGATGCCGTACCACGTGCCCCACCAGGCCAGCACGAAGCTGAAGATGAGCATCGCGACGAGAATCACATAGTGCAGCACACGCTTGATCAGCGCCGATGGGAGGTTGCCGAGCATGCCCGCGGCCATGTGTTCGCCTCGAAACACGGCAGCGGAACCGGCGAGGAAGGCGACCCACACCATCGTGTAGCGCATCACCTCCTCGCTCCACTCCAGCGGATCATTGAGGATGTACCGCCAAAGTACCTGGGCGAGATTGATGGTGACGGCAGCGCCTACCAAAAGGGCGGCGAGCACTTCGCAGACACGGCTGAGGCCGGTCGCGAAGTCGAAAATCGCTCGATGCACCTGACCCCCTGCCGTACTTGACCATGTCGCGTGACGTTCCTCGTCCGGGCCGATTGCCGGACGAGGAACGCTTACGCTTCGTGCTTACTCGCCGTACACGAGCTTCGTCGACTCTTCGACTGCCGCCATGAATTCCTTCACGAGCGGCTCGCCGACCTGCTGTTCGATGAACTTGCGCACCGGCTCTTGCGTGAGCTTGCGGAAGGATTCCTTCTCGGCCGCGCTGGTGACGTGAATCTGCACGCCCTTGGCACGTATCTTCGCCAGATACTCTTCATGGAGCGAGGCCTTGAGCGTGCCGGAGACCTGCGACAGAACGCGGGCGCCCTCGGTGACGATGTGTCGATGATCGGGCGACAGCTTCAGATAGAACTCGTCGCTGATCATCAGCGCGTGCAGACCGAAGATGTGCTCGTTGATCGACATGAATTTCTGCACATCGGCGATGCCCATGTCGTGGACGATGAGCGTCGCGTTCTCCTGACCTGAGACGACGCCCTGCTTGAGCGCCAGCACCATCTCCGCCGCGCTGATCGGCGTCGGCGTCGCACCGAGCGAGCGCATGAAGGTCATGTAGACCGGACTTTCCATCGTCCGCATCTTCAGCCCCTTCATGTCCTCCGCGGAGCGGATCGGCCGGTCGTTATTGGTGAGATTGCGAAATCCGTTCTCGGACCAATGCAGCACCCGCACCCGAGTCTGCTTGCGCATGTCTTCGGCCATCCGTCGCGCAAACGGATGATCGAAGAAGGCCCAGGCGACCGGCGAGGACGGGAAGATGTAGGGAATCGAGAAGACCTGGATCGGCTTGTAGAAGCCGGCGATCGCGCCATCGGCCGCGATGCCCATCTCGAGCGAGCCTTGGCGCACCTGCTCCATGATCTCGCGTTCACCGCCCGCGCCGCCATGGATCAGACGCACCGCGATCTTCTTGTCGCTGCGCGATTCCACATAGGTCTTGAAGGCCATCATCGCCTTGGCCTCGGCCGCCTCGAGGCTCGGCACGACGGTCGCAAAAGCGAGCTTGATCTGCGCTGCGGCCGGATCGCCGAGACCGAGCACGCCGCCAATTGCCGCGAGCGCGCTCCATGCACGAAGTTTGTTCATGAACGACATCGTCTACTTCCTCCCTGATCGTTGTCGGCGCTTGGTCGCGCTCAATGGCGACAGTATCGGCCCTCGTGAAGAGCCGTCAAACGTTCAGAATTCCTTCATCCAGCCTGCCGACCACATCGGCAGGAAGGCCTCGGGGTTGAAGGGATGGGCCTTTGCCGCCTCGACGTTGAAATTACCGACACCGAGCCCGGCTCGCGTCGGAATCTCGTAATGCCCGTCGATGGGCTTCGGCGCGAATTCGAGCAGGTCGTAGCGCCAGGGCACGCAGTACTCACAGAAGGATTCCTGCATGATGATGTTGGTCGTGCAGGCGTCGAGTTGCACCGCCGCCGCGGTCGCGACCGGTCCGAATGGATTGTGGAACGACACCGGCATGTAGGCCGCATCGGCGATGGCGGCGATCTTCTTGGCCTCGAGGATGCCGCCGACGTGAATGAGGTCGGGCTGCAGCACGTCGATGTCGTTGGTCGCGAGAAGGGCCTGCAGATGATACTTCGTGTAGCAGCGTTCGCCCGTGGCCAGGCGAGTCTGGATCGAGCGGCCGATCTTCTGCAGCGCGCCGACATTCTCGGGATCGCACGGCTCCTCGAACCAGTAGAGCTTGAAGGGCTCCATCTCGCGCGCCACGGCGATCGCGCTGGCGGGACTGAAACGACCATGGCAGTCGATCAGGATCTCCGTGAACGGGCCGACTGCGTCGCGCACGGCGCCGATGATGTCGACGGCATGGGCGATCATGCGCGAATCCGGATCGCGGCCGCCATTGGCGAACGGATCCAGTTTGAGGCCGCGATAGCCCTTCTTCGCTACTGCCTTGGCGGCTCTGGCGATGTCGGCGACCGACGACCCGGCGCCGTACCAGGCATTCGCATAGGCCGGCAGCTTGTCGTAGATGCGTCCGCCCAGCAGATCGTAGACGGGACGGTCGACCGCTTTTCCGACGATGTCCCAGAGCGCCTGCTCGATGGCACCGATCGCCGAATTGAGCAGCGGCCCGCCGCGTGCGAACTCGTTGCGGAACATGCTCTGCCACAGCTTCTCGATCTGGAACGCCGATTGGCCGATCACGCAGCGCCGCGCGAGAGTCTCGATGCCCGCGGCGACCATCTGCGGCTGCCACTCGCACGACCCCTCGCCGATGCCCGAGATCCCGTCATCGGTATGGACATGGGCAAACACGAAGTTGCGCCACTTGGCATCGACGACATAAGCGTCGATCCGCGTCACGCGGCAATCCTTGCGGCCCGCCCCGGCAGCGCTCGCCGCTGGCTTCTTCCTGGTCGTCGCCATCTTCATCTCCCCCCAAGATTCGTCCAAACACTCTAACCAGAGATTCGCCGACTGCGACACATGGCCGCCGCCATCGCTCGTCGCCCCTCCTCACCTTGAG